>DATCXD010000571.1:0-4521 GCA_036566005.1 Micromonosporaceae bacterium
GTCCGCCAGGGTCCGCTGCTGCGCGACCTGCACTACCCGTACCACCCGCACGTGACGATCGCGCACGAGGTGCCGACGGCCGCGCTCGACCGCGTCTACGCCGAACTCGCCGACTTCGAGGCCCTCTTCACCGCCGACCACTTCACGCTCTACGTGCACGGTTCGGACGGTCGTTGGCGACCCCTGCGTGACTTCAAGCTGACCGGCGAACCGGCGGCCCAGCGGTGCACCGACAGCGGGAGCGCGCCCGGCGGAGTCGGCCGATCGGACGGCCCGAAGGAGACCGGCGGCGTCTCGCCGCCGCCCACGCCATGAATCCCTTCGCCGCTCTGGAGAAGGGGTGGGACACCGTCATCACGTGGTCTCGCCGGCGATCCAAGGTGTTCGACCACATCTGGACGGCGCGCGAACGATACAGCGAAGTGCTCGGTGGCCGGCTCGCCGCCGCGATCGCGTATTACGGCTTCTTCGCCGTGTTCGCGCTGGCCCTGATCGCGTACGCCGTCGTCGGCTTCGTACTTGCGAACAACGCGGCCGCGGTCGACACCGTCAACCGTTTCCTGCAACAGAACATCCCGTTCCTGGACGCGACGCAGATCGCCGAGGCGCGCAACACGGTGGCCATCGTCGGTCTGATCGGTCTGGTCTTCACCGGCGTCGGCTGGATCGAGTCATTGCGGTCGTCCCAGCGGGCAATCTGGGGCTATGAACAGCAGCCGGGCAACCTGTTCATCCGGCGGGCCCTCGACCTCTTGATCATGATCGGCATTGGCCTGCTGCTCGCGCTGTCGCTGTGGGTGCAGGCGAGCATCAACGACGCGGTCAAACCCGTCCTGCTGTGGCTTTCCCCGAGCAACGTCACGGTCGGACTCCAGGACACGATCAACGCCACGGCCCGCGTCATCGGCATCGTGCTCGGTCTCATGGTCAACGCCCTGCTCGCGGCGAGCCTGCTGTCCGGGGTCAGCCGACTACGGATGCCGTTGCGGCGACTCATCCCGTCGACCCTCCTCGTCGCGGTCGGATTGAGCGCCCTCAGCACCGTCGGCCGGCTCTACATCGACTTCAGCGCGCGCCGTCCGGCCTACCAG
Organism: Micromonosporaceae bacterium; assembly: GCA_036566005.1. Classification (GTDB taxonomy): domain Bacteria; phylum Actinomycetota; class Actinomycetes; order Mycobacteriales; family Micromonosporaceae; genus DASQPR01. The sequence goes on from DATCXD010000571.1 coordinate 1,092, forward strand.
CTCGTCGGCGGCACGGTGGCGTTGCTGCTCTTCCTCTACCTCTTCAACCAGTTGCTGCTCTACGGCGCGGCTCTTGCCGCCACGAGCAAACATGGGACCGTCGTGGATCTGGCCGCGGGATCACCGCCGTCCGACGACGAAGACTCCGACGGTACGGATGACCGCCAGCCCGGCGAAGCAGCGACGCAAGATGCCCGGACCGGAGGCGATGCGGCGCCATCGATAGGCACGGCCAGGGACGCCGACCGGTCGCCGAACGGTTCCCCGGGCCACGCCGCTGCGGACCGTTCTGCTGCGGACGGTTCTGCTTCGGATCGTTCTGCTTCGGACCGTTCTGCTTCGGATCGTTCTGCTTCGGATCGTTCTGCTTCGGATCGTTCTGCTTCGGACCGCCGTCGGTAAGCGACCGAAAACGACGTTTGCTCGTTTTTCGCGGGTCGATACTGCACGTTGATCGCTCGCACGCGACGATGATGAGAATGTGGGCGCGCTCGTGACTCTGCAACTGCCGCCGGACTCCCCGATCCGGGAGCTGCCGTGGATCATCACGTTCGGGCCACTCACCGAGGACGAGGACTGGGAGCCGGTGGTGTGCGGACCGTACGAGCGACCACACGCACTCGCGCTGGCCGAGGAGGTCGTCGCCGACGAGGAACTGATGGCTGTCGTCGAACCGCTGCTGGGCTACGCGGCGCCTGACGAGATCCGCGACGAGATCGGCGTAGCTCGGGCCGCCACCGTGTCGGGTGACGCCGTCGGCGGAGTCGACGAGGACGGCCTGGACGACGAAGGACTGGATGACGAAGGACCGGACGAGGATGCCGTCGTAGCAGACGGGGTCGGTCTGATCGCGCCGGAGTTTGAGTGGGGTCTCGCCGATGGCCTCGCACCTGGTGCGGCCGAAACTCTCGCGCTGCCGACGCCGGCCGAGGTCCGGGCCGGGATGGCCCGCGTCGTACGCCAGTTGGCCGACTGACCCATGCGGCGGATCTTCCGAGCCGGGCGGATGCGCCGCCCGCGGCTTCTCATCGCCATCGCCGTCCTCGCCGTGGTCGCGTCCGCTGCGGTGGCGGCGTGCGGACACAGTTCCGGCCTGAAGGTCGGGCTGGCGTACGGCGTCGGCGGTCCCGGTGACCACGGCTTCAACGACGAGGCGCTGGCCGGTCTCACCATGGCGCAGCGTGAGCTTCGGGGTTCGGTGCGCGAGGTCCGGGCATTGTCGGCGCGCGCCAGTGAGTCCGAGGACGACCAATTCGACCGGCTCACGCTGCTCTGCAATGCCGGCTACGACCCGGTCATCGCGGTCGGGTTCACATACGCGGGTGCCGATCCGGCCACGGGACCACTGGCCCGGGCGGCCGAGGCGTGCCCGAAGACCCGCTTCGCCATCATCGACAGTGATGCGGTCACCGCATCCAATGTCGCGAACCTCGTCTTCGCCGACGAACAGGGCGCGTACCTGATGGGCGTCGTGGCGGCAGCAAAATCGAGGACCGGCACGATCGGGATCGTCGGCGCCTGCCCGAACTCGCTGATCGCCCGGTTCCGGACCGGCTACCAGGCCGGCGCGATGGCGCAGCGTTCGGACATCCTGGTCGAGACCGGGTACGTCTCCGAGGACCCGAAGCGCTGCAACTTCACCGACGTGAACGCGGCCGAGAAGGCCGCGAACCAGCTCTACGACGAGGGGGCCGACGTCGTGTTCCAGGTCGCCGGCGGTGCCGGGATCGGGGTCTTCCGGGCCGCGAACGGGCACGGCGCGATGGCGATTGGCGTGGACTCGGACCAGTTTGAGACCGTCGGTCCGACCCTCCGACACGTGATCATCACGTCTGAGCTCAAGCGAGTCGACCTCGCCGTCTTCGGGTTCATCCGGTCGGTGGCAAACGGCTCGTTCACCCGGGGCGTTCGTCGCTACGACCTGGCCGACGGCGGGGTCGGTTACGCCACCTCAAGTGGGCAAATCGCGGGCCTCACCAGCCTACTTGAAGTTTACCGAAAGAAAATCATCTCCGGGCGTATCATCGTCCCGATCCCGCCGTAGGTTGCCGTCACACGAAGAACAGGCATCGCGGTGAGACAGTCGCGCGACGAAGAGGTCGACGCGCGATCGCCGTTTCCGGCACATCGCGCGGGTCGCGATGTGAAACGAAGGGTATGAACGTGCTCGCACAGCGTGGCATCCGATTGTTGGGTGGGGTCGCGGTCGCCACTCTCGCGGTCTCCCTGGCCGCCTGCGGCTCGGCTCCGGCGAAGTCGTCGTCGTCGGGCGGATCGACGGCCTCGGGCAAGAAGATCGAGGCCTGCATGGTCACCGACACCGGTGGTATCGATGACAAGTCGTTCAACCAGTCCGCGTGGGCGGGCCTGCAGGCAGCGCAGAAGGCCAATTCGAACATCACGCCGACGTATGTCGCCTCCACCGCGGAGACCGATTACCAGCCGAACCTGCAGGGCTTCATCAACCACACGCCGCCCTGCAACATGATTCTCGCGGTCGGCGGTCTGATGGGCTCGGCGACGGACACGGTCTCGAAGGCGAATCCGAACACGCAGTTCGCGATCGTCGACTACAAGAGCGCGAGTCCGAACGTCTACTCCATGCAGTTCGATACCGCGCAGGCGGCTTACCTGGCCGGTTACCTGGCTGCCGGCATGAGTAAGAGTGGCAAGGTCGGCACGTACGGCGGTCTCAAGATCCCGCCGGTCACGATCTTCATGGACGGCTTCGCCGACGGCGTCGCGCACTACAACGACGTGCACAACACGAAGGTCACCGCACTCGGCTGGAACGAGACGACCCAGAACGGTCTGTTCGCCAACAGCTTCACCGACCAGGCCAAGGGCAAGCAGCTCGGCCAGCAGCTGGTCAGTCAGGGCGCCGACATCGTGATGCCGGTCGCCGGCGGCACCGGTCTCGGCACCGCGTCGGATGCCCAGGCGTCGGGCAAGTACAGCGTGATCTGGGTCGACCAGGACGGTTGCGTGAGTGCGGCGCAGTACTGCTCGGTCTTCCTCACCACCGTCCAGAAGAACATCGCGGCCGCGGTGCAGGACGCGGCGCAGAAGGCGTCGGCCGGCGCGACGCTGACCGGCGGCACGATCGGCACGCTCGCCAACAACGGCGTGCAGATCGCTCCCTACCACGACTTTGCCAGCAAGGTGCCGCAGGCGCTGCAGAGCGAGGTAACCCAGCTCAAGCAGGACATCATCTCGGGCAAGGTCACCGTCACGTCGCCGTCTGAACCGCAGTAAGCCGGAACCAGGCCGCCGTGCAATTCCGTCGGCGGCGACGGCGGCCAAAGGAATCACCGTCGGGTGAGACCCATCGGAACGCTCCGCGGTGATATGCGCCTCGCGGCTGACGCTACGCAGCGGCGGTGATATACAGGCACGGCGCGACGCGAGGGCATCGGATCGTCCGCGATCC
>DATCXD010000577.1:0-4089 GCA_036566005.1 Micromonosporaceae bacterium
CCGAGCCGCGGCTGCGTTGGACGCGCTCACGGCGGCCTGCCAGGTGGCATAGGCCGTATTCGTGGCGGCAACCTGCGTCGTGACCTGGATCGACAGTCCGTCGATGCGCTGGCTGAGCCCCTCGACCTGCGCCTCGCGGGAGAAGATCGACGCGGCCAGCGGCCCAAGCGACGCCGGGAACGGGGCAAACGGCAGGTGCAGACCCGATCCGCTGGACGAGTCGGAGGAATGAGCGCCGGTGGATGCCGGGACCGGCGTCGCGCCGGTCGGGACGGCCGGCTTCGCTTTAGAGGTGGTTATGGATCCGGCGGCCGTCGTCGTCCGGATGGTGTGCGTGGTCAAATGCGGGGTCGCGGCGTCGGCCGGTCGCGCGACGAAGACGCACAATGCCGTGCACGCGATGCCGACCGTCAGCGGACGGATCAGTAGTGCCCGCCAAGGCGCTCGATGAACGTCTTCGTCGGGATCATGTCCAAGAGTCGCCGGCCCGGATTCGCTGGCCGCTCGCCCTCGTCGCCGCGAAACCATGATGTGCGTCCGCCCCGTCCGTCGTATTGCACCCCAAGAAGTTTCCTACCTCACATCCGTCGCAAGTGTCACTACTGTGGCCAACAAGAGACTGAATAAGTGTGAGAAGTAGGGTGCCGGCCGGCGATCTGCGGGAGTGCGACCGAACGCTCCGCACCACCGGTCCGGTGCCGGCCGGGTCGTGTCCGGCGTGACCGCCCGCTGGACGTACCCTCGGTGGTGCACGACGCGCGGACCGCGCGGCGACGGCGGCGAAGGAGCACCACGGCGTGGACGCAGGACAAAAGCGTGACCTGGAGGCGAAGGTCTACGAGGGCGTACGCCTGACCCGGGCCGACGGTGAGGCGCTCTACGCGAGCGACGACCTCGCGTGGCTCGGCCGGCTGGCCCACCACCGCCGCACCGAACTCAACGGCGACCGGGTCATGTTCAACGTGAACCGGCACCTGAACCTGACCAACGTGTGCTCGGCCAGTTGCGCGTATTGCTCATTTCAGCGCAAGCCTGGTGAAAAGGCCGCCTACACCATGCGCATCGAAGAGGCCGTCAGCAAGGCCAAGGAGATGCAGGGCGAGCAGCTCACCGAATTGCATATTGTCAATGGCCTGCATCCGACGTTGCCGTGGAAGTACTACCCGCGCGTCCTACGCGAATTGAAGGCCGCGTTGCCCGAGGTCAACCTCAAGGCATTCACCGCCACCGAGGTGCACTGGTTCGAACGCATCAGCGGGCTCGAGGCGAGCGAGATCCTGGACGAGCTGATGGACGCGGGCCTGGAGTCGTTGACCGGCGGCGGGGCCGAGATCTTCGACTGGGAGATCCGGCAGCACATCGTCGACCACAACACGCATTGGGAAGACTGGTCGCGGATCCATCGGCTGGCCCACTCGAAAGGCCTCAAGACTCCGGCCACCATGCTCTACGGGCACATCGAGGAGCATCGGCACCGCGTCGATCATGTCCTGCGATTGCGCGAGTTGCAGGATGAGACCGGCGGCTTCCAGGTCTTCATCCCGCTGCGTTACCAGCACGATTTCGTCGACTCCGCGGACGGCAAGATCCGCAACCGGCTGCAGGAGCGGACCACCATGGCGAGCCCGACCGACTCGCTCAAGACGTTTGCCGTGTCCCGGCTGATGCTGGACAACTTCCCGCACATCAAGTGCTTCTGGGTCATGCACGGCGTGTCGCTCGCGCAGATGTCGCTGTCCTACGGCGTCGACGATCTGGACGGTTCGGTCGTCGAGTACAAGATCACGCACGACGCCGACTCGTACGGCACGCCAAGCACGATGCACCGCGAGGACCTGCTCAACCTCATCTGGGACGCCGGGTTCCGCCCGGTCGAGCGCAACACGCGCTATGACACGGTCCGCGAGTATGACGCGCCGACGCCGCTCGCCGAACGCCGCGCCGAACCTCAGCAGGTCTGGGCCTGATCCATGGCCGGTCGGGACCCTCGCAATGCGGCGGCAGCAAGCCTGAGTCGCATGTCACCGAGCAGCAAGCACGACGCGGCGCAAAAGTTTCCGCGACGGGACGCTGACGGGCGGATCGTCAGCGCCCGAGAGTTCGCGGTCGGCACCGTCGTCTCGGTGGGGCTCGTCCTTGTCCTGTTGATGGCGGTCGACGGCATCGCGTCGGTCGCCCGGCACACATCGTTCGGGCGGGTCTCGGGGTGGCCGGCGGCGATCTTGGCCGCGTGGACGTTCATCGAAGACTTCCGCGCCTGGCGGATCGGTCCGGCCCGGATCGGCGTCGCGCTGGTCGCGGCGTCGCTCGGCGCGCTCGCCGGTGGGCTACTTGCCTCGGTGCTCGGCGCGCTTCCGCCGCTTTTCGCCGGTGCGCTCGCGGCACTGCTCGCATGCCTGATCTACGCGATGATCTGGTTCTTTGGCGTACGGTTGGTCGCCGAACGGACCACGGGAAGGTGACGCGGTGAAGATTCCGCCCGCTACGAAATTCACGCTCGGCCGGATCGGCCTGTTCGCGATCCTCTTCGTGATCCTGCTCGCGGTTCCCATGCCGATGTCCCGCGACGCCGGCCTGCTGGTGCGTCTGATGATCGCCGCGGTGGTGTCCGCGATCGCGTCGTGGTTCCTGCTCGCCCGCTGGCGCAACGAGATGGCGCACACCCTGGAATCGTCGATGTCGAAGCGCCGGGTCGAGAAGGAGAAGCTGCGCGCCGCCCTAGCCGGCGACGACGAAACGCGCGATCCGAAGCCTTCCCGCCGCCGCTGAACCTCCACGAACGGGTACCACGTAACCGTTCCGGTACCACGTACCCCGAAAGCCCTTGATCTGGACCGTGACGCACGGCCCTCGACCTAAAGCTGAGGCGCGGCCGAGCGTGCGCTACAGTCCGGGTGATCGCTATGCAGCGAAGCCGGTGAGACTCCGGCGCTGTCCCGCAACTGTGATGCCCCCGCACGTGAGCGTGCCACGGGGACAAGCCAGGTCGCCTGCCAGTGATCGCGATATGCGCTCTCGAGGAGGGGCGCCTCGCAGGCAGGGACATTCCTCCCGGTCGGCGAAGCACCTTCAAGCCTCGACCGACAGGAGGAACACATGAGAAGACCTGTGCCCACGATCGCTTCCGCGGCTGTCCTGTCCGCGCTCACCCTGGCCGGCGTCGGCCTCGCCGGCTGCGGGTCGAGCGGATCCACGAACGCCACGCCGGCCGCGTCGGCGTCGTCCAGCGAGTCCGTCACGTACCCGGTCACCGAGGACGGGACGACGCTCGCGGCCAAGCCGACGCACATCATCTCGATGTCGCCGACGGCGACGGACATGCTGTTCACCATCGGTGCCGGCAGTCAGGTGATCTCCGTCGACAAGAACTCCGACTTCTTCGGCGCCAACCCGCCGCCCACCCCGCCACCGGCCGATATCGACGCCTTCCAGCCGAACGCGGAGACGATCGCGGCAAAGAGCCCGGATCTCGTGGTTCTGTCAAACGATACGAACAAGATCAAGGAGGCGCTGGTCAAGCTGAAGATTCCGGTCTACATGGCGCCGGCGGCGATGACCATCGACGACACCTATCACCAGATGACGGCGCTCGGCGCGCTGACCGGGCACCCGACCGGGGCTGCGGCGGCGGTCGCCGCCGAGAAGAAGGCGATCGCCGCCGACCTGGCCAAGCTGAAACCGCGGGCGAAGCCGCTGACGTTCTATTACGAGCTCGACCAGACGCTCTACTCGGCGACGTCGAAGACGTTCATCGGGTCGCTGTTCGGCATGGCGAAGCTGACGAACATTGCCGACGCCGGGAACGCGAGCAATCCGTATCCGCAACTGTCGGCCGAGGTCATCATCAAGGCGAACCCGGACGTGATCTTCCTCGCCGACACCGAGTGCTGCCAGCAATCCGAGGCCACGGTGGCCAAGCGACCCGGCTGGTCGACCATCGGCGCGGTCAAGAATCAGCAGGTCGTGCCGATCGCGGACGATGTCGCATCGCAGTGGGGCTCGCGTGTGCCGAAGCTCCTCGACACCATCGTCACCGAGTCCAACGCCGCGCCGACCCCGTGATCAGGTGGTCGTGAACGGTTCCAGCCG
>DATCXD010000585.1:0-2824 GCA_036566005.1 Micromonosporaceae bacterium
GTGGCTGATCCGGCGCGGTGTTGATGTCGCGCGGATACCCGCCGTGTTCCTGCACCCGGCATGGGCCGGTGTACGTCGTCGACCACGTCTCGGTGACCTGGCCGGTGTCCGGGTCCGTGGTCGTGCCCGTCATCCGTTCGATCAGGCAGGCGTCCACCATGCCCGCGAGCGCGGCCGCACGCCCGCGCGCGAGCACACTGGCGCGGGACATGTCAGGCCGAGGCCCCGACGACCACGATCTCGTACGAGACCGCGGTGCCCGACCCCGAGTTGCTGATGTTGATCAGGTCGCCGGTCGACGCGGTCACCGTCACACCCGCACCTGGGGCGACCCACAGGAACAGGCCGCCGGGCAGGACCGAGATCGCGTCGGACGCAGCCGAGAACAGCGGGACGCCGTTGCTCGCCGGCCGGGTGATCACCACGTTGTTGGTGTTCGTGCTCGCCGCCTTGACCATGACGGCCTTGATACGGGCGAACGTCAGCGTCGCGCCGAACGCGCCCGTCAGCGAACCGGCGAAGTCCAGATCCTCGTTGCTCGAGGCGTTGATGCTGCGCCGGTCCGACCACAGCAGGTCGGCGTTGCCAACCGTGCTGCCGGTGCCCTGGTCGAAGGCGTAGTTGGCCTTCAGGCCACCCGGCGCCGACCGGGTCTGCAGGTCGAGAGCCTCAGTCAGCTTCGCCGCGAGGTCAACGCCGATGCTGGCCTTCAGAGTGGTGCTCACCGTGGTCTCCTATCCGAGCCGGACCAGGCCGGCCTTCGGTCCGTAGGTCCGCTCCAGCGCCTTGCGCAGGTACGGCGATTGCTCCATGGCCCACACGACCGCGGCGGCATACTGCACCCGGTAGTCGTCAATGGACTCCGACTCGACGCCGCCGGCGTTGGTGGCCGCCAGCTTCGCGACGCTCAGCGAGGCCGACCGGGCGAACTGAAGACGCTGGTCGTCGTCCGCGTAGCCGTGGCTGTAGATCCCGCCGACGATCGACGGCTCATCTGGGCAGGAGGCCCAGCCGCAGCGACGCCAGAGGACCGCCGACCCGGCGGGCCGCTTGTAGTCGGTGATCTCGCCGCCGCCGTTGAGGGTCAGCGAGGAGATGTCGCTGACCGGCCGCTGCGGCAACTCCAGCCAGGGGCCGGCGAAGCTGAACATCTCGAAGGGGTCGTCCTCGACCAACACGAGACGCTGGCCCGTGACGGCCTGGACCTCACCGGTTGACAGCTCGAGCAGGAGCGTCGCCCGGTCTGCGTCCAGGCCGCTGTCGTCGATCAGCTTGCCGAGGTCGTCGGCGGTCGCGAGCATGTCGGCCACGTCGTCACCCCGCCGTCTTGGTCGCGCGCTTCCGTGGTCTCCGTGCAGGCGCCGGCGGCGCCGGCTCGCTTGGCGCCTCGACCGGCGCCTCGACCAGTTCGATGTGGCCGTCCACCAGCAGGCGCTCGATCTCCTCCGCCGGGACATCCCCCGGGACGGTCTCGCCCCGAGGGATGTCGATTGCGGCGCGACCGGCCCCGACCGTCGTGGTGACGGTGACGTAGCCGGCCTTCACGATGTGGGTCATGGCCTAGTACGGCAGGCCGGTGATCTTGCCGTGGTGCAGCTCGGCGCCGTAGTCCAGGCCAACCTCGCCGTACAGCTGGGTACGGTCGGTGGCGCCGGTCTTCGCGAGCGGCTCGGCGAAGAAGTGGCCCTTGCTCGGCACCTCCAGGTACACCGGCCGGCACTCGTTGAGGGTTGCGATGACCAGGGTGCCCTTGGGCACCATCGGCTCGAGCATCACGTTGAGCGGGCCGAAGTCCGACTCGATGCTGGTCACGTTGACACCGCCGACGTTCCGGCTGGTCTCGGTGAACTTGCCGTAGGCGTTCGCATACGCGGCCGAGATCGCGATCTTCTGGTCCGAGTTGCCCATCAGAGTCGCCATGCCGCCGCGGAGTCCGCCGGCGTCGTAGACGGTCTGCAGCGACCGGTTGATCTTGTCGACGGTGAGCGCGGACTGCTTGTAGACGTTGATCACGCCGTCGGCGGAGATGGCCTGCGTCGAGCCGCCCTTGGTCGTCGACACGGTGAAGGTGCTCGTCGACGGGACGCTGACCACGAAGAAGTAGCCCGCGGTCGCGCCGGTCGCGCCCGAGGTGATCGTGATGCGCACCCGGTCCCCGACGACCAGCCCGTGGCTGGCCTCGGTGATGACCTCGTCGTCCGCCTCCCACGCCGAGGCGCCGTCGCCGACCAGCGTCTCGTCGGACAGCATCGCGTTCGTGCTGATCGCGGCGAGCATGCCGCGAGTCTTGCGCGACGTGGTGTTGTCCGACGGCTTCTGGTAGACGCCGTTGATGAAGCTGTAGTTGATGTCCCGGACCATCGCCGACAGCTCCTGCCCGACCTGCCAGTCGAGCTCGTTGGTGATGGGGTTCGGGGCACCGCCCGCGCTCGTGGCGAGACGTGCGGTCGCGGCCGCCTTGCTGTAGGCGACGCCGACCGCGGACTGGTGGATCTGCACGACGTTGGTGACGTTGGCCCGCACGCGGCCGGTCAGCGTCGGAGCGTCGGCGCCCTCCAGGATGTCCGGCTGCGCCGCGGCGCGCAGGTCGTAGGTCTGCCACTCGAACTCGGTCGACGTGGTCTGCCCGCCGCCCGACAGGCCACCGATTGCCGAGAAGAACGGCGTCTCGAACGGGGTAAGTGCGTGCAGGATGCCCGTATAGTTCGGAAGGTTGTAGTTCGTACCCAGTGCGCTGATGCCGGCCACTTCGGGCCCTCCTTCGTGTTAGCTGGCACGCCGCGCACGAAGGGCGCGCACATGCTCGGATCGGCAGACGCGGCAT
>DATCXD010000588.1:0-2114 GCA_036566005.1 Micromonosporaceae bacterium
GATGTGGTGAATATCTGTCCAGCGCGGCGGACGATCGCATCCGGGGAAGGCGCAGCCGCCGTCCCGAAGGAGAACGGCGACGCGAGCCGCTCCGCTGTAGGGTCGGCGGCTGCGTCCGACGTCGATCGGCACAGCATTTCCGTTCAGCATCACGGGCAGGACCTGGGCGGCACACGCTAGTCGTCGTGTTGCGGCTGGCGACAGTCGTTGTCCGGTGTCCAACTGGCCGACCGCTACACCACGCCGGAGCGCGTCGAAATCGACTGTCACATTGAGCTGCGGTGGCTGACCGCCATTGTGGGGCAGGCCACCCGATGCGAGCGCGAGTCGGCACACGTCGACCAGCGCGTCAGCACGACGTGCCGCCGGCGTACGCAGATCCGGACCATCGTCGCCACGCGCGGGTTTCGCCAACGGCTCAATCGCCGCGCCGACGATCGCGGCGGCCTCCAAATCGAGGACTCCGCTGATCCGGGTGCCGCCGAGCCCATCCGATGACAGTGTGAGGCCTCGGCGGTGTCTGGCTAGCTTCTCTTCCCGCTCAAGGCGGTCGCGCAGACGGGCGTCGGCTAGCTCAGGGTCGATATGCGCCAACACGCGCTCACCGAGCCGTCGCAGGATAGTCGGCTCGAATTGACGCGCCTCGTCGACCAGGATCGCTTCGACCTTGTCGACCAACGCCGGTTCCTCGGCTGGCACGTCAGCGAGAACGCGGCCGATCGCGGACGCTTGGCCGGTGTTGACCGCGCCGGTGACAACCGCGTCGGCGAGCGTCGGACGGCCGTTCAGGGTCTCGCCCAGTGCAACCAGCATGCGTGCCTCGGCCGGCGTGATTCGCAACAGATCTCGCAGCCACGCAACCGCTGACGTCGCGTCCTGGCGTCGTGGCAGGTCACGGCCGTGCGCCTCCCGCACGAGCAGGCCTAAGGCCGCCGTAGCTCTCGACACGACGTCATGCACAGCGACCAGGGCATCGCACAGAGATACGTCCGACAGGCCGTAAACGGGACGTGTCGCGAATGTTGCGACGTCGTCCGCAGCCCGCCGCAACGTCTCGCTCATACACTGATTTTCGCGCGCCCGTACGACACATTCCGGCCCCGCAGACGCACGCCGGAGCACGGCGAAGCTGTTGTGGCACAAACGATCCACGACCTGCGGCCGTCGCGCGAATTTTCGGGCCGGGGAGATGGGCCACCGTGACCGAAGCGTCGCCGTCGACAGTCCCGAGCTCGGCAACCGCAGCGGCAGCGCCAGCGATCCAGGATAGAACGGCTCGGAATGGATTGCGTACTACCGACAGGTCGACCTGCGCGACCCGACGAGCGATGCCACTGGGCGGACGCTGGATCCGTCATGTATCCGGCCGACAAGCATCGCGCCGATCTGCAGATCGGCCCGCGTGACCACCTGATTCTCGTCGTCGCCTGACGGTGGCCGGCCGCATATCGCCCTGCATCTGCACTACAGCCTCGGTGGCTCCGCGAAAGGCACGCGTCGACGAACGCGGCGTAGTCGGAACATGGCTCGTCACGCGCATCGCCGTACCGGTGCTCGCGCCGCCGCGCTGGTGCGGTGAGCGTAGGCTCGAATCCGGCATTCCGGGGCGTAGGTCAGGCGAGGATCGGGCTCGTCATGCGGTCAATCTCGCAGAACTACTCCCGCCAGCGGTCACCGCCTCGCACGCTGGTGTCCCGCTAGCGGTCACCGCCCCGCACGCTGGTGTCCCGCCAGCGGTCACCGCCCCGCACGCTGGTGTCTCGGCGGCTGAGCCGTCACGTACGTTTCGGCGAGACCGGCACGACCCAGCTCGTCGAGGATCGCTCGGGCGAGCAGAGTGTCGTCGCGACCCGGCCAATTCGCAATGAGGTTCGTCAGCTTCGCGGTACCGAGCCCCGGCCGGTACCGGTCCATCGCGGCTCGCTTGCGATCGCCACACGCTCCGCATGCGACGGTGTGGGTTATCGCTGCCCGCGTGCCGACCAGGCGGCCCGAGCCGACGCGATCTTTTGTCACGTCGCCCAGCGTGCTGTGCGCCCGGGCGACGATCTCGGCCGGCACAGCCGCGGCCAGCACCATTGGACGCGTCGCCGCCGGGAGCGCGGCGACGGCCT
>DATCXD010000592.1:0-3308 GCA_036566005.1 Micromonosporaceae bacterium
CGGCTGCTGCGTCGGCGGGTACGCCGGCCATGCCGGCCCGGCCTCCGGACCCTGCCAGGGCAGCGCGTTCGGGTCCTTGGGGTCGGGCCCGTACTGGTTCGGTCCGACGGTGCCCGGCAGGCACGTGAGTACGAGCAGCCAGATGGGGCCGATAGCGAACGGGATGAGTCCGATCAACACCCATGCGCCGTGCTTATCCTGATCGTGCATCCGCCGGACGGACACAGCAATCCCGGGCACGATCGTCCCGAGCCAGAACAAGATGGAAAGGACGATGAACAGGGTGCCGATCTTCGGCACAAACCACAGGATGATCAGCACCGCGCCAATGATGAAGTTGACGAGCGCGAACATCCAGTACTCGGTCCGGCGCGCGCGACCGGAGAAGCCCGCATAGTTCTTCAGTGCCGCTAGCCACCATTGCATGTGTTTCGCTCCTCCACGGACGACGGGCTCGGGCAAATCCGAGCGGATTGACGGTAGGGGCTGCGGTTGCGTGCGTCAATGCCGTGGTCAACGTCTGCGACCCTCGTGTCGCTATACGGACAATCTCCTACGCATCAGTGGCTTTCCGGCCAGCCGGGCACGCCGGGGCGCACCGCGGTGTGGAAGGATCTGGACACGTGACCGCGACGATTCTGGATGGCAAAGCCACGCTCGCCACAATCAAAGACGAACTGCGGGTACGGATCAAGGCCCTGGCCGACCGCCGCGTCGTGCCCGGTCTCGGAACTATTCTCGTCGGCGACGACCCCGGATCGCGCGCGTACGTCGCCGGCAAGCATCGCGACTGCGCCGAACTCGGCATCGCGTCCGTACGGCGGGATCTGCCGGCAACGGCAACGCAGTCGCAAGTTCTCGACGCCGTGGCGGAACTGAACGCGGACCCGACGTGCGCCGGCTACATCGTCCAATTGCCACTGCCGAACGGTCTGGACGAACTCGCCGTTCTCGAAGCGGTCGATCCAGCCAAGGACGCCGACGGCCTCCATCCGGTCAATCTCGGCCGGCTCGTCCTGGGCAAGGCTGCTCCACTGCCGTGCACTCCGCGAGGCATCGTCGATCTTCTTTGGCGCTACGACGTGCCGATCGCCGGAGCCGAGGTCGTCGTCGTCGGTCGCGGGACGACCGTCGGCCGGCCGCTCGGGCTGCTGCTGACCCGACGCAGCGAGAATGCCACCGTGACGTTGTGCCACACCGGCACGCGTGACCTCGCGGCGCACGTACGGTCGGCGGACATTGTGGTCGCCGCCGCCGGCGTACCCGGGCTGATCACGGCGGAGATGGTGAAGCCCGGCGCGGCCGTGCTCGACGTCGGCATCTCGCGGGTGGAACTCGCCGACGGCAAGACGAAGCTCGTCGGTGACGTCGCGCCGGACGTACGGGAGGTCGCCGGGCATCTCGCTCCGATGCCCGGCGGGGTCGGTTTGATGACCCGCGCGATGTTGCTCACCAACGTCGTCGAGCTCGCCGAGGCCAGGGCGGCTCGCTGATCGCTGGTCGCGTGGGCCACAACATCATGCCCGCGCCGAGTGGACCGACCGCGGTGGCGATATCGTGCGGACGTTGAACCACAATCGATGACCTTGGGAGATGTAGTCCGATGGGCAAGAAGGTAACCGTCGTCGGCGCCGGTTTCTACGGCACCACGACTGCGCAGCGGTTGGCCGAGTTCGACGTGTTCGAGACCGTCGTGCTCACCGATATCGTCGACGGCAAGCCCGCGGGCGTGGCGCTCGACCTTAACCAGTCGCGTCCGATCGAAGGCTTCGAGACAAAGGTCGTCGGCGTCACGACCGGCCCGAACGGCGAGGGCTACGAAGCTATCGAGGGCTCCGACGTCATCGTGATCACCGCAGGATTGCCGCGTAAGCCCGGCATGAGCCGGATGGACCTGCTCGGGACGAATGCCAAGATCGTTCGCCAGGTCGCCGAGAACGTGGCCAAGTACGCGCCGAACGCGGTCGTGATCGTGGTATCGAACCCGCTCGACGAGATGACGGCACTCGCCCAGATCGCCACCGGATTCCCGCGCAACCGGGTGCTCGGGCAGGCCGGTGTGCTGGACACCGCGCGCTTCACCAACTTCGTTGCCGAGGAACTCGGTGTTCCGGTCAAGTCAGTGAAGACGCTGACGCTCGGCTCCCACGGCGACACCATGGTGCCGGTGCCGTCGCACTGCACCGTCGATGGCAAGCCGCTGGACCTGGTCATGTCCGCGGACAAGATCGAGGAGCTGGTCGTCCGTACGCGCAACGGCGGCGCCGAGGTCGTTGCACTGTTGAAGACCGGGTCGGCCTACTACGCACCGTCTGCCGCCGCCGCCCGGATGGCCAAGGCCGTCGCCGAGGGCTCCGGCGAGGTCATTCCGGTCTGCGCCTGGGTCGACGGCGAATTCGGCATCTCCGGCGTCTACCTCGGTGTGTTGGCCGAGATCGACGCGACCGGCGTACGCAAGGTCATCGAGACCGACCTCACGGACAGCGAACTCGCGTCGCTGCGGGCGGCTGCGGAAGCGGTTCGGGCGAAGCAGGCCGACGTCGCAAGCATGTAGGTGTCGGTCGGGCCCCGCCCGTCGGGGCCCACCGCATCTGCGCCTGCCGGCATCTGTGCCTGCCGCAGCCGCGGTGCCCGCCGCACTTGTACGGGAGTTGGCCGGTCTTCCCGTACGCGACCGCCCAACTTCCGTACAAGTGCGCGGCGAGACCCCCGGGACGTCCCCAACTTCCGTACAAGTGCACGGCGAGACCCCCGGGACGTCGCCGACTTCCGTACAACTGCGAGGCGAGCCGCGGCCACCAGAGCCGCGACCGGACCTACGCGGATCCGATCGCGACCGCGAGCGCGGCCAGCGACAGCGCCGACGCGGTGACGTAGGTGCCGACCGGCAGTCGCCGCGACTCCGCACGGCCCTGGCCCTCGAGACCACGCGGCCGCAGCGCCGTGATGACCGGGCCCATGACGATGAACATCACGCCGAGCACGGTCGCCACGCAGGCCCACTGCCAACCGATCAGGAATGCCGCTCCGCCGCGCGTCGACTGCATGGTGGCCACGACGTCGTCGTGGAGGTCGCCGGGAATAGGCAGAAACACGACCGCGAGAGCGATCAGCGCGACGACGGGGAGGCGCCAGCACCAGACGTACCAAGATCGACGGGCCAGACGGTGCCCGTCCGATGCCTTGATCCGCTGCATGAGCAACGCGCTGTCCGACAGCCGTCCGACATTCGGCCGGCCGTAGCGGCGGCGATGGTCGCGATCAAGCAGGATGGCCGCGAGCGGCAGCAGTCCGTACGTGCACCATCC
>DATCXD010000597.1:0-5941 GCA_036566005.1 Micromonosporaceae bacterium
CACCACCACATCCTCACCGGGCGCGCCGCCGCCGCGCGCCATGAACGTGACTGCGATCAGCAGTACCGCCATGCCGGCGAGGGACGCCCCCGACAGGTGCTCGTCGAGCAGCCCGACCGCGATGACCGCGGCCGTCACCGACTCGAGCAACGCGATGACCGACGCCGTCGCCGCCGGCACCGTCGCGAGGCCGGCGAAGAACCACTGGTACGCCAGCACGGTCGGGACGAGCCCGAGGTACACCAGCCACGCAACGGCCCCGAAGGTGTTGCCGCCGTGCGGCAGCGCGCCTTCGACCACCGCGATCGGCGCGAGGCAGACCATGCCGACGACGTACGCAGGAAGCATCTCGCCCTGGCCGTGACGCGCACGTCCCTGCAGGATCACCGCGCTGTAGGTGGCGGCGGACAGGAGCGCGAGCAGGATGCCGAGCGTCGGATCGCTGCCGCCACCGTGCGGCCCGAACGTGAGAAGAACGAGTCCGACCAGCGCAAGCCCGATCGCGGCCATCCGGCCGTAGGTCAACCGTTCGCCCAACAGGTAACGCGCCCCGAGTGCGATGAGCACCGGACAGGTGCCCATGGTGACGAGCGTCGCCAGCGCGACGCCGGCGGTGTCGGCCGACCCGAAATAAGCGGCTTGGGACACGGCGAGGCCGACGCCGCCGATGATGGCCGTCGACCACTGGACGCGCCGTCGGCGCCCAGATGGCCGATCCGATTTCGGCTCCAGATGTTGGGGCGTAACGGATTGCGGCGTACCAGGTTGTGGCGTAACAGGTTGTGGCGTAAGGGATTGTGGCGACGCCGGCCGGGGTCGCGAGCGGCCATGCGTGGCGCGCCAGTGACGCACGGCGCGGAACGCCGCCAGCGCGGTAACGGCCACGACGAAACGCCAGAACGACACGGTGACCGGGCCAAGATTGTTGTGCCGCTGCAGGATCACCGCGACGGCGCCGCCGGTGCCCCAGGCGATCGCCGCAGCGGCGATCGACAGCACGCCCCGCAGATGCGTGGGCGCCACTGAGCCGGCCGAGGAAGGTTCGGAAATCATGCGTCTCCAGACACGTGCCGCCGGACAGTCGCGGCGCGAATGAGATGGAATGCCGGACAGGACCGCGTGAGCGGGCGGCATCCATCGCCCCGACGATCGCGTCGAGAGTGAGGTCTGGTGGGCCCGCCGTAAGCCGGCGGGCCCATATCCCGCCCGCTAGCGGACGGGTGGGGGCAGGATCACGAAGCGCACGAAGCCGACTCTAGCCGACGCAACGGGTTGGCCCATGGCTGCGCGGAGCGTCAATCCCGCTCCATGAGATCCCGATCGGCGAATTCGCGCTCGCCGGTCTCGCCGGCCACGATCACCACGGGCTCGGGATCGTCCACGATGATCGGCGGCGAGTCAGCGACCGCGAACTGCGTACGGTAGAGCTCGGCGTAAAGGCCGCCGGCGGCAACGAGTTCATCGTGCGTGCCGCGCTCCACGATGCGGCCGTCGTCAAGAACGAGAAGAACGTCGGCCTCCCGTACGGTCGAGAGCCGGTGCGCGATGACCAGCGCAGTCCGGCCGGCGAGTGCCACCGACAGCGCGCGTTGCACGGCCGCCTCCGACTCGGAGTCGAGATGCGCCGTCGCCTCGTCGAGGATCACGATGCTGGGCGCCTTGAGAAGCAGCCGGGCGATTGCGATGCGTTGTTTCTCACCGCCGGAGAACCGGTAGCCCCGCTCTCCGACCACGGTCGCAAGGCCGTCCGGCAGCGTACGGATGAGGTCGGCGATCTGGGCTCCCGTCAACGCGTCCCAGATTTCGGCGTCGGTCGCGTCCGGCTTCGCGTAGCGGAGGTTCTCCTCGATCGTCTCGTGGAACAGGTGTGAATCCTGGGTCACCACGCCGATCGTGTCGCGCAACGAGCCCAGCGTCGCATCGCGGACGTCGACGCCGCCGACGAGGACGGCGCCGCTCGTGACGTCGTACACGCGGGAGATGAGCATCGACGTCGTCGACTTGCCGGCGCCGGACGGCCCGACGAGCGCGACCATCTGGCCCGGCAGCACCTCGAAACTCAGGCCGCGCAGCACCGGCTCGGACACCGTACGGTCGAGGGCGGCCACGTCTTCCAGCGAGGCGAGGGATACCTCGGCGGCGGTCGGATAGCGGAACGACACGTCACGGAACTCGATGTGTCCGGTGCCGGCCGGCACGTCGACGGCGTCCGGCTTCTCGGCGATGCCGGGTGCGAGGTCGAGCACCTCGAAGACCCGTTCGAACGACACCATCGCGCTCATAACGTCGACCCGTACGTTCGACAGCTGCGTCAGCGGGCCGTAGAGCCGGGTGAGCAACAGGGCCAACGTCACCACCGTACCGGCCGTGATGCCGCCCCGGCCGGTGACGGCGAGCCAGCCACCGAGCCCGTACGTCAACGCCTGCGCCAGCGACGCCACGAGCAGCATCGAGACGAAGAACGTACGGCTGAACATGGCCTGCTGGATGCCGATGTCCCGCACCCGGTCGGCGCGCTCGGAGAACCTTGTAGCCTCGTCCTCGGGCCGGCCGAACAGCTTGACCAGCAGGGCGCCGGCCACGCCGAACCGCTCGGTCATGGTGGCGTTCATCTTCGCGTCGAGTTGGTAGGACTCGCGCGTGATAGCGGCGAGTCGGCGACCCACGCGGCGGGCCGGCCATACGAATAGCGGCAGCATCGCGAGCGACAGCACGGTGATCGGCCACGACAGGGAGAACATGACGGCGGCGGTCAGGACGAGCTGGATGACGTTCGAGACGATTCCGGAGAGGGTCGAGGTGAAGGCCTGTTGTGCCCCGATCACATCGTTGTTCAGCCGGCTGACGAGCGCTCCGGTCTGCGTACGCGTGAAGAACTGCAGCGGCATCCGCTGGACGTGGTCGTAGACCTGCGTCCGCAGCCGGTAGATGCTGCCTTCGCCGATCCGGGCCGAATACCATCGCTGGCCGAGCGACAGCATCGCGTCGACGATCGCGAGCGCGGCAATCAGGATCGCGATCCGCACGACCGCACCGGCCGCCCCCGGACCGCCCGTCGTGATGGTGTTGACGACGCGGCCGGCGAGCACCGGAGTCGCGACACCGATGGCCGCGTCGACGATGACCGCGAGCAGGAACACCACGATGTCGCGGCGGAACGGCCGGGCGAATGCCAGCACTCGCCGCGCGGTGCCCCGGTTCAGCTTGTGATCGCGGACCTGATCCTCGCGGCGGATCGAGCGCAGCATGTTCGCACTGCCGCCGTGGCTCGGCCGGCCCATCCCTGACATGCATCAGTCTTACCTGATGAACCCGGTCAGCCAGCTGGTCAAGAGTTATGCGCTGCGCGGAATGGCCACCAGTTATGCGCTGCGAGAACGGTCACTCACCGATGCCCGCGAGGTCGCGGATCCGGCGTACCTGTGCCTCGCGTTCGGCCTGTAGCTGCGCGGACCCGTCGCGGCCCGCGGCCGCGCCGGCCAGCAGCGCCTTGATTTCCACCACCGCATCGCGCGCACCCGACAACAGGGCCGCGGTCAGGTCGCGCACCGCGCCATCCAGGTCTTCCGGGGGTACGACGAGATTCGCGAGCCCCATCGCAAGCGCTTCCTCGGCGCCGACCCGGCGTCCGGTCGCACAGATCTCGAGTGCCCGCGCATAGCCGACGAGTCGCACCAACGGCGCCGTCCCGCCCAGATCGGGCACCAGACCGAGGCTGACCTCGGCCATCGTCAGCTTCGCGTCGGTGGCGAGGATGCGCAGATCGCAGGCGAGCGCCAGTTGGAACCCGGCGCCGATCGCGTGCCCCTGCACGGCAGCGATGCTGATGATGTCCGGCCGGCCGAGCCAGGTGAAGCCGGCCTGGTAACCGGCGATCCGGTCGGCCGCGTCGTCCGGCGACAACTGGGCGATCGCAGCCAACGCACCACCGCCGGGATCGTTGGCCTGGCGCAGGTCGAGGCCGGCCGAGAACGCCCGGCCCTCGCCCCGAACGACGACGACGCGCACATCTCCGGGCAGATCGCGGCCGGCATCGCGTAACGCGGCCCACATGTCCGGGGTCTGCGCGTTGAGAACATCGGGGCGGCACAGCGAGATCGTCGCCACCGGCCCGTTGCGCTCGACTCGAACTCCGGAGCTGCCGACTTCTGTACGTACCTCGGTCGTCATGCCTTCTTGCGACGGCGCGCACCACCGCGCTGGCGGAGCTGGACGCCGGACTCGGTCAACACGCGGTGCACAAATCCGTAGGACCGACCGGTCGTCGCGGCGAGGGCGCGGATGCTTTCGCCGGACGTGTAGCGCTTGACCAGGTCCTTGGCGAGATTCTGCCGTTCCGTCCCGACGATGCGACGACCCTTCTCAGTGGTGGCTGCGGTTGTCCCGGTGGCTGCCATAGTGGAGTCCTCACGTCACATAGGGTGGTATTGACGATCACAACAATTACACCTCTTCTGACGATCATGCGCTAGATGTCATCCGGAAACCAACCGACACGCACGGGTTTGTCGGGTACCCGATACGGTGATTCTCCGTGACCACTGATGCGGCTGAACCGCTCCGCGACGCGGCCAAACCGCGCCGCGGGACTACTGCGGGTCCGCTGCCGGAGGCGGCGCCGGGCGTGGCCCGGACCCCCGCGTCGGGCGGGATAGCGCCGGACCCCGCGAGCGCGGACACAGCGCGTCAGATGCCCCCGGCAGGTGTGGCGGCGTCACCCGAACCGGTCGAGACTCCGCGCCGAGCCTGGCTCGACTTAGCGTCCTGGGGTGCGCTCACGGCCGCCGGGCTCGGCTTGACCGCGCTCGCGGTGCACATCGGGGCCAGGCTCGGTACGGCCAGCGCGCCGTTCCTCGGTGCGTACCGCGTCCAGCTGACCCCCCTGTCCCTGCTGGCACCACTGGTCGCGGCGGTGGTCGTCGCGGTCGGCATCAGCGGTGTCCTCGACCGGCTCCGGTGGCGGATCGTCGTCACGCTGAGCTACCTTGCGGCGCTCGCCTGGGCATTCTCGCTCGCCCTGGCCGACGGCGCGAGCGGGCTGACCCGATCGCTGCGCAGCCAAATGAACTACGCGCCGGACATCGCCGCCCTCGACAACCATCCGCTGCACTACATCGCCACCTACACCGAGAACATCGAGTCGCACACGTTCGCCGCGCGGGGGCATCCGCCCGGATCGGTGCTGCTGCTCTGGGGCATCCAGCGAGCCGGGGTCACCGACCTGGTCACGGTCGGGGTGCTCATCACCGTGCTCGGCGTGCTGACGGTGCCGCTGGTGTTGTATTCGGTGCGGGACGTGTGTGGCGAGGCGACGGCCCGGCGCTACATCCCGATCCTGGTGCTCGCACCGTACGCGATCTGGGTCGCCGTCAGCATGGACGGCGTGGTCGCGACCCTGGGCGCGTTGGCCATCGCGGCCGGTGTCTACGCGAGCGGCCGCGGGCGGCGCGGTCGTCCGGCCGCCGCGTGGTCGGTGCTGTGCGGCATTCTGATCGGGCTCGCCGGCATGTTCGCCTACTCGGTCGTGTGGCTCGGTCTCGCCATCGTGCTGCTCTACTTCGCCCGCCGGCGGCCGTTCCTGAACATCGGCACCGGCCTGGGCGCGCTCGTACCGGTGACGATCGCAAATCTGCTCGGCTTCAGCTGGTTTTCCGGGCTCGTCGCGGCCGGGTACGACTTCCAGACCCGGATCGAACCGCATCGGTCGGCGCTGTGGTGGAGCCTCATCAGCCTCGTCGCGTTGATCATCGCGTGTGGACCTGCGTCGTACGCCAGCCTTCGCAAGATCCGTAACACACCGGCCTGGCCGTTCCTTCTCGGCGCCGGGATCGCCATTCTGTTCACGCTCGTCACCGCGCAGGCTCGCGGCGGGGCCGAGGCGGCGTGGTTGCCGTTCTTCCCGTGGCTCACCGTGGCCGCCATCGCGCCGGCCCGGGCGGCC
>DATCXD010000604.1:0-8029 GCA_036566005.1 Micromonosporaceae bacterium
TCATGTACGCCGGGCACATCGTCGAGTCCGGCCCGACCGAGAGCGTGCTGGCCGACCCGAAGCACCCGTACACGCAGCTGCTGCTGTCGGCCGCGCCGGATCCCGACGCCGGCCAACCGACCCGCCTCGGACAGCGCGGCGCACCGCCATCGTTGGTCACCCCGCCGGCCGGCTGCCGATTCCATCCCCGGTGCCCGTTCGTGATGGACCAGTGCCGGACCGACGCGCCGCCGATGTTCACCGCATCCGATGGTCACGAGAGCGCGTGCTGGCTCCTCGCGGACACCCTCCTCGCGGACACCGGGGGGCCGCCGGCCGCCGGGCCATCGCGGCACGCCGCTGAACGGGAGTCGCCTATGGCCTGACGCCGCACGCGGTCATCTGCGAAGCGCAGACCGCTCTGATCAACCCTTCCCGTTTACCAGCCGGGAGCGCCCCAGCGGGCGTTGCCGCGATGGAGTTCGCCCGCTTCCCGAGACTTTCCACCCATCCGCTCGACCGACCGTCGGCACGCGCCGACCGAACGCTTACGGAGTCACCATGCTTCGCAGAACCTCTGGGTTTCGCAGAACCTCTGTGCTCCGGCGCACCGTCGCCGGAATCGCCGTCCTGGGCCTTACCGCTCTCGCGGTCGCGGCGTGCTCGAGCAGCGCGACGTCGCCGAGTTCGAAGGCGGCCACCGGCCGGACGCTCGTCGTCGAGAACAATCCGCAGCCCAACTTCACCGACACGTTCAACCCATTCGCCGCCACCAGCACGGGCAAGAGCCAGAACGCGCTCGCGCTGTTCTACGAGCCGCTGATGCAGTTCAACAACCTCAAGGCCGGTACGACCTACCCGTGGCTCGCCAAGAGCTTCACATGGAGCCCGGACGGCAAGTCCATCACGTTCGTGCTTCGCGACGGCGTGAAGTGGAGCGACGGGCAACCGTTCACCGCCGACGACGTCGCCTACACGTTCCAGCTCATGGCGCAGAACAAGGCGCTGAACTACATCGGCGTGCCGATCACCGGCGCAACGACCAGCGGCAACAGTGTCACGGTCTCGTTCGAGTCGCCGGAGTACACGAACATCTATGGCATCGCCGGCCAGACGTGGATCGTGCCGAAGCACATCTGGAGCAAACAGTCCGACCCGGCCACCTGGACCGACCCGGCGCCGATCGGCACCGGTCCCTACCTGATGGACAAGTTCACCGCCCAGGGCTTCACCCTCAAGGCCAACACGGCCTACTGGGGTGGCATGCCGCCCGTATCCAAGGTCAGCTTCCCGGCCTACTCGTCGAACGACGTCGCGTTGACCGCGCTGACCCAGGGCGAGATCGACTACGGCGGAAACAACGTCAACAAGATCCAGGAGAACTTCGTCGCGAAGGACCCGGCTCACAACCACTACTTCTTCCCGGCTACCAACACCGTCGTGCTGATCCCGAACGTCACCAAGTGGCCGTTCACCGAGCAGGCCGTACGCCTCGCGGTGAGCGCCGGCATCAATCGCCAGCAGCTTTCCACCCAAGGTGAGACGGGCTACGAGCCACCGGCCACGTCGTCGTCCGGCCTGCTGCTGCCGAACTTCAACGCGAACGTCCCGCCGAACATGCAAAACGACCTCGCACCGACCCCGGACGCCGCCAAGGTCACTTCGATCATGACCGCGGGCGGGTTCGCAAAGGACAGCAAGGGCATCTGGGCGAAGGGTGGCAAGGAGGTCTCGTTCAGCGTCGAGGACCCGACGTCGTACACGGACTACTACGCCGACGCGCAGATCATCGCCCAGAACCTCAAGCCGCTCGGTTTCGACGTGAAGGTCAACGGCGTCACGCCGGACCAGTGGAACAACGACCTGTCCGCCGGTACGTTCTCCAGCGCCATCCACTGGGGCGCCGGCGGCCCGACCGCGTACAGCCAGTACGACGGCTGGTTGGATTACAACCTGGTCAGCGGCAAGACCGCGGTCGGCGACCAGGGCCGGTGGAACGACCAGGCGACCCAGCAGGCGCTCACCGAGTTCGCGGCCGCCGCGACTCCGGACGCGCAGCAGGCCGCCATCAACAAGGTAGCCACCATCGTGTCCACCCAGGCGCCGGTGATCCCGCTCCTCTACGGCGCGGGTTGGTTCGAGTACACCACGAAGAACTACACCGGCTGGCCGACGCAGAATGACCCGTACGTCGACCCGTCGCCGAACCAGGCAAATGTCGAGTACGTGATCCTGCACCTCAAGCCGGCCGTCTAGGACCGGAACGCTGCACCCGGCCGTCTAGGACCGGAACGCTGCACCCGGCCGGCGGCCATCACGTGCCGCCGGCCGGGAAGGTCGCGCCTCGATCGATGATCCCGAGATCCACTCGCCTCTGGAGGAACCATGATGTCCGCTGTTCGTCCCGCGGCAGTCGCACGATGACGTCGACCGAAATCACCGCGGCGGCGCCGGCGACCGCCGAACGGCTCACGTTCCCCGAGGACTTCATCTGGGGCACGGCCACCGCGGCCTACCAGATCGAGGGTGCCGTCGCGGAAGACGGCCGTACGCCGTCGATCTGGGACACCTTCAGCCACACGCCCGGCAAGGTGGCCGGTGGCGACACCGGCGATGTCGCCGACGACCACTACCACCGGTACGCCTCCGACATCGCGCTGATGGCCGAGCTTGGCATGCGGGCGTACCGGTTCTCCACCGCGTGGCCGCGGATCGTGCCCGACGGCACGGGCCCGACCAACCGCCTCGGTATCGACTTCTATTCACGGCTCGTCGACGTGCTCCTAGACGCCGGTATCGAACCCGTGCTGACCCTCTACCACTGGGACCTGCCGCAGGCGTTGCAGGACAGGGGCGGTTGGACGAACCGCGACACCGCACAGCACTTCGCCGACTACGCGGGCGTCGTGGCCGCGGCACTCGGCGACCGCGTGTCGTCGTGGACGACGCTGAACGAGCCGTGGTGTTCGGCGTTCCTCGGCTACGGCGCGGGCGTGCACGCGCCCGGACATACGAGTGGTGCCCAGGCGCTCGCCGCGTCGCACCATCTCCTCCTCGGCCACGGTCTCGCCGTACAAGCTTTGCGGGCGAGGTTGCCAGCGACGGCGCGGCTGTCGATCACGCTGAACCCGGCGGTGGCACGACCCGCGACCGACGCCGCCGCCGATGTCGCGGCGGCCCTCAAGGTCGACGGACTCCAGAACCGCCTCTGGCTCGATCCGCTGTGCCACGGCGCCTACCCCGACGACGTACGGACGTTCACCGCCGGTGCGAGCGACTGGTCGCATGTCCGCGACGGGGACCTGGCGGTGATCGCGAATCCGATCGACGTTCTCGGGGTCAACTACTACAGCCCGATGCGCGTAGCGCACTACGACGGCGTCGGTGCCCGCGCCCGCGTCGACGGGCACGGCGACGGTGTCGGCGAAACGTGGCCGGGCTGCGACGACGTACAGTTCCTCGGCAGCAGCGGCCCGAAGACCGAGATGGGATGGCCGATCGATGCGAACGGCCTCACCGAACTGTTGACGCGGCTGCACCGCGACTACGGGAAGCCGATGATGATCACCGAGAACGGCGCGGCGTTCGCCGACGCTCTGGACGATTCGGGTCGGGTGCGCGACGCGGCTCGCATCGCCTATCTGCGTGATCATCTCGCGGCAACACATCGGGCGATCTCCGCCGGGGTGGACGTCCGCGGTTACTTCCTCTGGTCGTTCCTGGACAACTTCGAATGGGCGTACGGTTATGCCAAGCGCTTCGGCATCGCGTACGTCGACTTCGCCACACAGGTGCGTACACTCAAGGACAGCGCCCACGTCTACGCGGACACGGTGCGCCACAACGGATTAGCACTACCTTCGCAGCAGCAGTCCTAGCCGGCCAGCGTGACGGTGTCCGTGCCGAGCCGGTTCGCCGCCATCCACTCGCTCAGCTCGTCGGCCGGCATCGGATAGGCGGTCAGCCACCCCTGCACCAGTGTGCAACCGGCGTCGGCGAGCAGTTGTCGGGTGTATTCGGTCTCGACGCCCTCGGCGACCGTACGGATTCCCAGCGATCTGGCGAGATCCACCGTGGACCGTACGATCGCGGCATCGTCGTGATTGTCGGCCATGCCGGCCACGAACGACTTGTCGATCTTGATTTCGGCGATCGGCAGTTTCCGCAGGTGCTGCAGCGACGAATATCCGGTGCCAAAGTCGTCGAGCGCCACGCTGACACCGAGGGCGCACACGCGGTTGACCGTGTTGATGGCTCGACTCGGATCGGCCAGCAGGGCGCTCTCGGTGATCTCGATCTGGATGCGGTCCGGTGCGACGCGATGCCGTGCGAGCGTGGTCGACAGATGCGCCACGATGTCGTCGCTGTAAAGGTCGCGCGAGCTGACGTTGATCGCGGCGCGCATGTCGAGGCCCTCGGCCTGCCAGGTTGCGACCTGGCCCACGACGTCCTCGATGACTCGCTGGGTGAGCACGTGCATGACCGAACTGTGCTCGGCCACCGTCATGAGTTCCTGCGTGTCCACCAGCCCGTAGGTCGGATGCCGCCAACGCAGTAGCGCCTCGACACTGTCCACCGTGCCGGAGCTCAGGCAGACCTGAGGCTGGTAGTGCATGGAGATCTGGTCATCTTCGCGGGCCTCGAGCGCATGGCGGAAGTCGGTCAGCAATCGCAGCCGCTGCGGGCTGTTCGTGTCGTGGCCGGGTTGATAGGCCGCGATGGCGTCGCCGCGCTGCTTCGCGTCGTACATGGCGACATCCGCGTGCCGCATGAGCGTCGTGAAGTCGGCCGCGTCCTCGTCGCGGAACGCGATGCCAACCGATGCGGTGACGTCGACCCGGAGGCCGTCCAGCGTCACCGGCTGACTCAGCGCGTCGACTGCCCGGTCGGCCAGATCAAGTGCCTCGCCGATGTCGCGCGTCGCGGCGAGGATGGCGAATTCGTCGCCGCCGAGCCGAGCGACCGTGCCGACCTCCGGCCGGAGCGCGGCCAACCGCTGCGCGATCGCGATCAGCAGCTGATCACCGACATCGTGTCCGAGCGCGTCGTTGACCTGTTTGAAGCGATCGAGGTCGAGCATCAGCAGAGTGGCGCGGCGCGGTGCGGCCCGGCCGTCCCCGGCGCAGATCGCGACGACCTCGTCCAGGCCGTGCCGCAGTCCGGTGCGGTTCGCGAGGCCGGTAAGCGGATCGAGTCGTGCGGCGAGATCGCGCGCGGCGGACAGCTTCGCCATCCGGTGCACGGCGTAGAGCGGGATGAACACCAGGGGCAGGAACCCGAGGTCGATGTGTGCGGTCACCGCGAGCACCGGGCTCAACAACAGCAGCGACGCGTTGAATAGCATCTGGTTCGCGGTGGCGGTCGCGGCCGCGCGCGAGCGCTGGCTCTGGCCCTGTAGCCGGGCCCTGATTGCTCCCAGCACGCCGTAGGCCACGAGCCAGGCGACGACAGCGCCAATCACGGATACGGCGTCGACGACCACGTTGTTGGGACCGTCACGGTGGAACGGATCAGGGTCGCCGGCATAGAGAATCACCGAAGCGGCCGCGAATGCGAGGCCGATCTGCCCGAACGACCAGACGGCTTCGCGCACCCCGGCGCGCAGCCGGAGGGCCACGACGATGACCGCCGCGCCGTGCGCGACAATCGCGGGGCCGAGTCCCCAGCAGAGCTGGACGGCGAAGGTGAAGCAGATGGTCGGGCAGATGATCATTGGTGCTCGGCCGGGCGGCATCGCCGCCACGAACGTCTGGGTGCCGGCGAGCATGGCGAGACCGGTCATCAACCAGAACGCGCCGTGCGTGGTCGCGGTGTGGGCAATGTCGCCGCGTTGCGTCACGGCCAGCGCAACGGTCGCCGCAACGACGATTGCCTCCACGTACATCGTGACCCGGCGCCGCGAGGTCCAGTCGGCACGGATCCTCGTCGCCATCGACACTGCTCCCCCTCGCCCCCACGACCCTCGGCAGCGTAAGCAAGACATAGTAATGCCTGGTGAACGCACGGCAACCAACGCGCTCGAAGGCCGTATGACGCTCGTCACCGCCCCCGCCCACGTCCCATCGTCACCGTACGACCCGGTGCACACGACCGCATCAGCAGTTGCGGCATGTACCGTGGCCGAGTTGGCGGGGGTTACCGCCCGCGCTGCGAGCGGTACCGACCGATCAGCGCGTTCGTGGAGGAGTCCTGGTCGAGGGCGGGGGTGCCGCCGTCGGTCAGGAGCGGTGCCAGCTGCCTGGCCATCACCTTGCCGAGTTCGACACCCCATTGGTCGAATGAATCGATGCCCCAGATGGTGCCTTCGGTGAAGACGACGTGCTCGTAGAGGGCGACCAGTTGGCCGAGCGTCGACGGTGTCAGCTTGGGCGCGAGGATCGACGTCGTCGGGTGGTTGCCGGGCATCACCTTATGCGGCACGACCGCAGCCGGCGTCCCGTCCGAGGCGACCTCCTCGGCGGTGCGCCCAAAGGCCAGGGCCGCGGTCTGTGCGAAGAAGTTCGACATGAAAAGGTCGTGCATTTCGCCGACGTCGTGGTTCGGTTCGGCGAAGGCGATGAAGTCGGCCGGGATCAGCTTCGTACCTTGGTGGATGAGTTGGTAGAAGGCGTGCTGCCCGTTCGTGCCCGGTTCGCCCCAGAAGATCTCGCCGGTCTGATAGTCAACCGGGTCGCCGTCGGCGCGCACCGATTTACCGTTGCTCTCCATCGTCAATTGCTGCAGGTACGCCGGGAACCGGTGCAGATACTGCGAGTAGGGCAAGACCGCGTGCGTCTGCGCGCCGAGGAAGTTGTCGTACCAGATATTGAGCAGGCCGAGCAGGGCCGGCACGTTGCGCTCCAGCGGCGTCGTGCGGAAGTGCTCGTCGATCGCGTGGAATCCGGCGAGCATCTCGGCGAAGCGTTCCGGTCCGATCGCGAGCATCAGCGACAGGCCAACCGCCGAGTCGAAGGAATACCGCCCGCCGACCCAGTCCCAGAAGCCGAACATGTTGTCGGTGTCGATGCCGAACGCCCGGACCCGATCTTCGCTCGTCGAGACCGCGACGAAATGCTTCGCGACGGCGCTGTCGTCATCGGTGCCCAGACCCGCGAGCAGCCAGCGACGCGCTTCGGTCGCGTTGGTCAGCGTCTCCAATGTGGAAAACGTCTTGGACACGACTACGAACAACGTCGTGGCCGGGTCGAGGTCGCGGGTCTTGTCGTAGACGTCGGTCGGGTCGATGTTCGAGATGAACCGGCACCTGATGTCGGTGTCGAGGTAAGCCCTAAGCGCCTCGTAGGCCATGACGGGGCCGAGATCGGAGCCGCCGATGCCGATGTTGACCACCGTCTTGATCGGCGCGCCGGTGTGCCCACGCCAGCCGCCGGAGCGTACGCGCTCGGCGAACGCACCCATCTTGTCCAGCACCGCGTGCACGTCGCCGACCACGTCCTGGCCGTCCACCGCCAGCGTCGCGTCGCGCGGCAGGCGCAGCGCGGTATGCAGGACCGCTCGGTCCTCACTGGTGTTGATGTGAACACCGGCGAACATCGCCGCCGCCCGCTCGGTGAGGCCCCGAGCATTGGCCAGCGCGATGAGCAGGTCGATCGTTTCGTCGGTCACCCGGTTCTTCGAGTAGTCGACGTAGAGATCGGCGGCGCTGGCGGTCAATCGGGTGCCGCGGTCGGCGTCGACAGCGAACAGATCCCGCAGGTGCGTGTCGCGGATCTTGTCGGCATGCGCGGCGAGAGCCTGCCACGCGTCGGTCTTCGTCGGATCGGTGCTCATCACGTCACTCCCGCGGGCGTCGAACGGTAGGTCTTGTCCAGCTTGCCGCGTGCCGGCGAAGCGTGCGCGTCCAACCCGGACATCGGCCGGCGACATCTCGTCGAACACGAGACTACGGCCTGGTGATGGCGATGCTGCCCGCAGCCCCGTTGATCTTCGCTTGCGGGCGCCACGTCGCCGGATCGGTCACGCGGTGCCGGCATGGGCGCGCCCGGCGTTCGAGACAGCGCTGAGTCCGGGACGGTCCGGTGTCCGCGCGGCGTTGCTGCGAGCGCGGCAG
>DATCXD010000641.1:0-9051 GCA_036566005.1 Micromonosporaceae bacterium
CCGCGCGGGGCGGACGGCTGATCCGCCCGCTGGTCCGCCCAAGCGGGCGGCTGGGCGGATCAGCGTCGATCCGCGATCCCGCTCGCGGTATCGTCGCTGTCGGGACCGTGGCCGAGTGCTGTATGCCACGATATTTGTGCGCGAATCGACAGCTCGGCGCCGACGCCGGAGTCAGTGCGCACGGCTCACCCCGCGTCGGCCTGCTTTCGGGAGGCCCTGGTGACGGCAGCTAACGCGGCGATCAATCCGGTGATCGGCATCGATATCGGTGGCACCGGAATCAAGGGTGCGACGGTCGATCTCGACACCGGCGACCTCACGGTCAAGCGGATCCGGCTGCTCACGCCGGCGCCGTCGACGCCGGACGCGGTGGCCGGGGTCGTCGCGGACGTGCTCGATCAGGTCGGCGCGGACGGGCCGGTCGGTCTCACCCTGCCGTCCGTGATCACCGACGGTGTCGTTCGTACGGCTGCCAACATCGATCCGGCCTGGATCGGCGTCAACGCGGTCAATCTGTTCGGCAAAGCGACCGCGCGCGCGGTCGGCGTCGTCAACGACGCGGACGCCGCCGGCATCGCGGAGGTGCGGTTCGGGGCCGGGGCCGGCCGGGGTGGCGTCGTCATCGTCGTGACGCTCGGGACCGGGATCGGCAGCGGTCTGTTCGTCGACGGGAAGCTCGTCGCGAACACCGAGTTGGGCCATGTCCACCTGCATCACGGCGACGCCGAGGAGTACGCCTCCGATGCGGCACGCGAGCGCGACGACCTGTCCTGGGAGGAGTACGCGCATCGCCTGCAGCAGTACCTTGAGCTGCTCCAGCGCCTGTTCTGGCCGAATCTGATCATCATCGGCGGCGGGATCAGCAAGAAGGCCGACAAATACCTGCCGCACATCA
Organism: Micromonosporaceae bacterium; assembly: GCA_036566005.1. Taxonomy (GTDB): domain Bacteria; phylum Actinomycetota; class Actinomycetes; order Mycobacteriales; family Micromonosporaceae; genus DASQPR01. The sequence continues at coordinate 896 of DATCXD010000641.1, forward strand.
AGCTCGATACCGAGGTCGTCCCGGCCACCCTGCAGAATGACGCGGGTATCGTCGGCGCGGCGATGTTCGCTCCGATCAGTTGAGCGCGATCGCCGCGACAGCAATCGCGGCCAGACCGAGCCCGGTGCGCTACGCCGGGCTGAAGCGCTCGTGCAGGACCATCCCGGCCAGCGCCATCCGGGCCAGAACCAGCGGCTGACGGTCGGGTGATCGGACCGGCTTAGTTTGGGTCGGTGGACTTCAATCCCGGATTGATCGGCTTCCGCACCCGACAGCGTCGGCGTGCAGATCGTCCGAGCGCTCGCTCACCGGTCCGGACGTGAGCCGGTGTGCAAGCGAGATCTGACCCGCGATCAGGTCGGCCAGAAACTCGTCAATCTGATCCCGGCCGCGACCGGGCAGGCAAATGTAGTGGCTCCAGCCGTCACGTACGGTGGCCAACTGCCATCGCGACGCCACGCGATGCGGCGGTGTCTTGAGGACGACCGTTGTGGCGTGCGGATGCCGCCAGGCCGGCCAGGCCAGTTCCGTGAGTCGTTGCTCGAGATATGCCGCCGCCGTACGCGCGGTTTCGGCCCGGTCGCGCAGGCCGTCCACGCCGAGGGTGCGTACGGCGTACCAGGCCATCAACGCCATGTGGCCACTGCGTGAGCAGGTGATGGTCGTGTCGGCCGCGCCCGTGTAAGGCACCCGCGACCGGATGCCCGGCGCCGCGCTGTGGCGCGTGACCACCAGACCGCCGGGCATGCGGGTGGCGAGGAACTTATGCAATGAAAAGCCGACGCTGTCGGCGCCGGCGGTGAAGTCGAATGATGGGCGATCGTCCACCGACATCAGGGACAACGGAATCCCGGACAGCGCCGCGTCCACGTGGACGTAGCGGTCGACGACGCCGAGATCATCCAGGAGCTCGATGATCTTTCCGACATCGTCGACCGCCTCCGTCATGGTCGTGCCGGCCGTCGCGAGGACGATCGCCGGCTGTCCAGTATGTCGCGCAATCGCAGCGCGCAGATCCGGATAGGAGATCTCTCCGAGCGCAGTCGCCGGCACGGCGACCGCCGGAATACGAAGATCCTCGAGGATACGAGGAACCTTGTAGTGCGCGCTTGTGCTGAAGTACGCAAGTCCGTTCGGATAGAAGCGTCGGGCCCGCAGCAATCCGTACTGCAGGCACTCCGAACTGCCCGTGGTGATGTAACCCCAGCGATCACCGACCGGGGCGTTCAGGAGGTCGGCGAAGAATTCGATCGCCTCACGCTCGAATGGTTTGGTGTGGTGGGAGAACACGGGATCGTCGTACGGATCGCCGATGTTGTTGAGCTCGTACCGGAAGAACCTCCACAGTGGGCTGTAGTCGATGTCGTCGGCGCCCGGAAAGCCTGCCTTGTGTCGAAGTCCGGCCTCAAGTGCCTCCTCAAGCACGGCGAGGGACGACTCGACTGGCCCGATATTGTCCGTTTCATCATCGCCCACAGAAAGCTCCCCAGGTCGCGGTACCGGCTTGAGCTCCGCCCACATAGACGATAGTGAGGTTCTTTCATCGACGTCCAGCAAAGTCCACAGGACACTTCCGTCGACGAGTGGCCGTGAACTCGGCGCTGTGGGCGGTGGTTCTGTCGGGCTTCGCACAGTACGGAAAGGGCGGCGGACCGTAGCGGAGTCGTTCAATGTGTATGAGAATATGTCGGTTGTTCGATGTGACATCCATCAATGTGGGAACAAGGGAGGCATCGGTGTCCTACGGCGCAGGCGGTTGGACGGATGAGCGGCCCGGCCACCATCAGACGGCGCCGCAGCGTCGAAAGAGCGACGCCGAGGTCTGGGCCGACATCCGCGTCGAGACGGTCTACCGGATGCAAACGGTCAGCTCCAACCATGCGAGCGTTGCGACGAACACCCGTCCCGGTGGGCGCCGGATCGGTCCGCACGCGTTGGCGTTCCTCTATGCCTACGAACGCCGCGACCAATTCAGTCAGCCGACGGACATGTACACGGTCGAGCCAGCGTCGCGCATCTTCGCGTGGAGTGACGACGAGCGGCCGGACTACAACGTCAAGGACGCGGCTATGCTCATACGGACGATGGCGACTATCGCCCGCCAGGAACACAATGCGGGCAACTTCGATCCCCTGAGTCTGACCGACCGGGCCGACGAGGCGTTGCCGCCCGGCGCTGCGTTCGTTGGTGTCGGGCTGTCGAGCCTCGGCGACATCAGCATGGACTGGGGTCAGCTGAAGGCCAGCGCGTTCGGACTCGAGTTGCCGGCTCGGGCGGTCGTTCGGCTCACCGACGGCTCGTGGATCGAAATGGCCCACGAGGGTCGTGGCACGTGGCGCGTCGACAGCAACACGCCGGTTGGTTACCTGTCGTACTTCGACGTGCGCACGTCGATTCCGCCGGAGTGGGTGCCGCGGCCGGAGAGCGTGCACGCGTGGGTCGACGAGCTGATGACGGTATGCGTGCGTGCATATCGTGAGGCCGCGATCGCCGCGGAGCGAGCCGCTCCGCGACAGCGCAGCCGGCACTGATCCTGATCGCGGTGACAGCGACGCGACCTCCGTCATGCCGGTGGTCGCTTCGGTGTCGCCCATATCCGCCTCGCGATAGCGCGCAGCCAGCTCCGCCGTACGTTGGTCCTTTAGCTTGACTTTGTTACAGCCGGGTGCCCTGGAACGCGGGAGTCGGTTCGCGCAGCGGTTGCTGTGCTCCCGAGCCAATGAGCCGGTAGACGACGGGGTGCCTCGTGCGCAGCATGAGACCCCAGAGCAGGCCACCGATCGCCGTCAGCGCAACTATGCCGGGTATAGCGACGATGAGCGCGCTCGAGGACGTGTTGAGCACGGAGCTGATGTTGGCCACCGTGATCACCAGGACGATGCTCAATGTGAGCGCGCCCAGCAACGGCGCCCCCACGCGCCGCCACGGGGTCTCGGACTGGGCGTCTGTTGGATTGCGGCGGAAATAGCCGACAACCGCAAGTGATGTGCTGATCATCAACAACAAGATGGCCAGGGCGGCGACGGCGCTGAGCCACGTGAACAGCGTGGCCAGCGGATCGGCGCCGGCTATGGCGAACACGCCGAAGACGACGAATGCCAGTACGGACTGAAGAATCGATCCACCGATCGGCGAGCTCGCGGTTCGTCCGCTCTTGCCGGTGCTGGCAAACGCCCTCGGCAGTACGTTCTCCCGGGCCAGGGCGTAGGTGTAGCGAGCGGCCGTGTTGTGGAACGACAACATCGCGCCCAGGATGCTCGTGATCAGGAGCAGGTTGGCGAGCCACGCCAGCGGTGAGCCGTAAATGGTCGAAATGATGGAGAATGGGATGCCGGAGTTGGGGTCGCGCGCGGCGTCCACCACGCCGCTCGGCCCCTCGGTGACGCTCAGCGATAGTGACGAAACGGTGTACAGGGCGGCCAAGAAGAGCAACGCGGTGAACGTCGCACGACTGACCGGGCGGGTCCCACTTGCCTCCTCGCCGTAGGCGAGGCCCGACTCGTAACCGACGAACGCTGCGATACCGAACGCGAACACGCCGCCGATGCCGGCGGTGAAGAGGCTGTGTGGTGCCAGGCCGGTGAACTGGACGTGGCCGCCCGACGGGTGATTCAGCGCGGCGAGATCGAACAGGATGATGACCAGGATCTCGAGGCCCAACGTCACCGCGAGCACCTTGGCGTTCAGCTGAATGTGCAGCAGGCCGAAGACGCCGATGACGATCCAGGCGATGATGGCCCAGCCCCACCAGGCCAAGCCGATGTTCGGCAGGAAGGTCGTCAAGCTGAAGCCGAGGAGACCGTACAGGCAGATCTGGATGCTGTTGTACGCGAGCAACGCGAGCGCGCCGCCGCCCACGCCGGCCGTGCGGGACATTCCCCGCGCGAGGTACGCGTAGAACACGCCAGCGTGGGACACGTGGCGGCTGACGGCGGTGTAGCCGACGGTGAAGGGCCACAGCGCGATGGCGAGCACCACAAAGGACAGTGGTACGCCGCGCGAACCTGTCACCGCATATGTGGCCACCACCGAGCCGGCCAGCACTGTCATCGGCGCGGATGCCGAAACCGTAAAGAAGCTCATCCCCCACGTTCCGACACTGCCACGATCCAGCTGGCCGGTTCTGCTGCTCATCGGTGCCTCTCCTGTCTGCCGCATCACGATCGTGGGCCAGCTCGCGCCTGGGTCGGCTCCATCGTGGTCGCGCAGCCCGACGGATTCGGTCACGGTCGCGGTATCGCCGGTGCGGCGAGCCCGCACGATCCTCGCATACGGTCATCAATATTTGCGAGCGTCGGTACGTCGAATCACGCCGAGAGATCCGTGACCTTGCAAGGAAAGGTGTCCCTCAGCGGCAGGATCAGACCTCTAGCGTTGCAAGGTCACGGATCATTGCCGCTGGAGGCTGGTCCCATCGCCGAGCCGCCGATCTCGTGTCAGCGGTCGAGCTGCCGGGACGCGGTGGCCAATGCTCGAGGTTGCGTCCCGAGAACCGGCGCTGCACAGTGCACCTGTGTCCCGGGTGCGTGGAGTTCTCGTTCTCGTTCTGGCCGTCTCGATGTCACTCGTTGCCGGCTGCACCAGTCCGAGTCGTACCCCCGCGACGTTTCACGGCCCGTCGACGGCGCCGGCGAGCGCACCGGCGACCGTTCCCGGCACCGGCACCGGCACCGGCACCGGCACCGGCCTCGCGCCGGCGCCGCGGACTCTCACGATCCTCGGCGCGGGCGACGAGCTACTTCACCCGCAGGTGTGGGCGCAGGCGCGCAAGGACGCGAAGGCCGCTGGCCGGTCGGGGTTCGACTTCGATCCCATCTTCGCCGGTGTGAAACCCGAGATCAGCGGCGCCAGTCTTGCGATATGTCATTTGGAGACGCCGCTGGCCGCTCCCGCTGGGCCGTTTGCTGGGTACCCGAGATTCAGCGTTCCGCCGCAGATAGCCGGCACCCTGCACGACATTGGCTACGACACGTGCTCGACGGCGTCGAACCACACGCTCGATCAAGGGACGGCGGGCATCAAACGCACCCTCGATGCGCTCGACGCCGCCGGTGTAAAGCACACCGGCAGCTACCGGACGAAGGCGGAGTCTATCGCCTCGGACATCATCGAGGTGCCGCCGACCGGCGGCGGTGCGCCGGTCAAGGTCGCCCAGCTGTCGTTCACGTTCGGGTTCAATGGACTGCGACGTCCGTCGGGCGAGGCCTGGGTCGCGAATGTGACAGATCCGAGCGCGATTCTCCACGCCGCGCGGCGTGCGAAACAGGACGGCGCCGAGATCGTCGTGTTGTCGATCCACTGGGGAGTCGAGTATTCGCATACACCGAATGCGGCCCAGAAGGCCCTGGCCAAGCAACTGCTGGCGTCGCCCGACATCGACCTGATCCTGGGCTGTCATGAACACGTCGTGCAGCCGATCGAGCGCATCGACGACAAGTGGGTCGTGTACGGCATGGGCAACCAGCTGGCCCGGCACGCTGATCCGATCAACGACAATCGCGAAGGGATCATGCCGATGTTCCGGTTCAGCGAGACGTCGCCGGGCCGTTGGCACGTCGCGACGGCGATCGCGGTTCCGACCTGGGTGACGTTGACGCCCGATATTCGCGTTGTCGATCTGGTCGATGCATCGCCCGCGTCGAGTGCCGACCGAAACGTGTATCGCGCTGCGGTCGGTCGCATTACGAAGTACGTGGACTCGCTCGGTGCATCGGCGGACGGATTGTCGGTGGCCGCGAATCTCAGTCCGTGACAGCTGGCCGATACACGGGCCGACCAGTCGACCCGGCCGGGATATCAACCGACGACGATGCGGCCTTCCGGTGAATGAGCGCGCCACGTAGCGTGTGGTGCGTCGGCCGCCGGGCGGCGCCGGTGACACCATGTCGCCAGAGGGGACGGAATGCCGAGCACCGTTCGCGTTGGCCTCGTGGTGCTTAGCACGCTGTTGAGCGCGGCCGGCACGGTGCCGTACGTCATTGCGACGGCCAAGCGGCAGACACGGCCCCGAGTGGTCACGTGGTTGACCTGGGCTCTTCTGACCGCGGTCGGCGGTGCCGCCTCGGCGAGCGTCGGCGACTATCCGAGTGCCGCGTTCAGCTTCATCGGCACCGTGGTGACGTCGGCCGTCGTCATAGCCGGCCTGCGCTACGGCGATCGCACATTCGGCCGTCTCGATCTCGTGTGCTTTGTCCTTGTAATCGTCGGCTTCGGTTTGTGGCTCCTGCTCGACGTGCCGGGGATCGCCGTCGGCGCCGCGTGTGTGATCGACTCCATCGGGCTGGTCCCGACGCTCGCCCACGCATGGCGGAGCCCGCGCGAGGAAACCGCGGTGACGTATGCGCTGATCGCGGTGGGCGGTGGCGCGGCAACCGCGGCGGCGTGGGGAACCTGGACGGTCACGGCCGTCGCATACCCGCTCTACGTCTTCGTGAGCATGGCCGTTTGCTGGGCGATCGTCGTGCTCCGAAACGCGCGGCCGGGGACTTCGTGGGATGAGGACACGCCCACATGCCCGGCCGAGTTGGCGGTCGGGAACTTTCGCGCCGATCCCAACGACTAAGGCTGCGGTACGCAACGTCCTCGTCTCAAGGGAGCCGCAGTGCGAAACAAGTGGGTACGGCGTGGCAGCGTCGTCGCCGGCGGGGCGCTCGTCGGCGCGCTGGCATTCGCGGGCGCCGCCTGGGCGCACGTGACGGTGAGTCCGTCGTCGGCCCAGCAGGGTGGCTTCACATCCATCGCGCTTCGGGTGCCCACGGAGAGTGATACGGCCTCCACAACCAAGATCGACGTCCATCTGGACATGAACAACCCGATCGCGACCGTCGACTACCAGGCTGTGCCCGGCTGGACGACGAAGGTAACGGTGTCGAAACTGGCCAAGCCGATCACGGACGATGACGGCAATCAGGTCACGCAGGCCGTCAGCGAGATCGTCTGGACAGCGAACTCAGCCGCGACCGCGATCAAGCCGGGCCAGTTCCAAGAATTCCCCATCGAGTTGGGCCCCCTGCCGAAGACCGACTCGATCGCGTTCAAGACGTTGCAGACATATTCGGACGGATCGGTTGTCCGGTGGATCGACCCGACGCCGCCGGGTGGTCCCGAGCCGGAGAACCCGGCGCCCGTCCTCACGCTCACTCCGGCCGGCAGTGCAGCGTCCGACAGCCCGGGCTCGAGTCCAGATCCGGGTGGCACGGCGGGCGCGGCCCCGACCGTCACCGACGCGCCGGCCGCGTCCAGTGGGTCCTCCTCGGGTGCGGTGACCATCGCGATCATCGGTGGCCTGCTCGGTCTCGTGGGAGCGGTGCTCGGCGGAGCCGCGTACGCCCGGACCCGCGACCGCGACGGCGCGTCGTCGTGAGCCCGGTGTTGAGCCGATAACCCGGTGTCTCGCCGATAACGATGCTGGGGGATTTGCCGCTGGTGTCGTCTTTGTGACACCGGCGGCATTTCGCTTCGCCTGGCGAGATGGCATGCTGTCGCGAGACCCGACGGGGGTTCACGATGTGACCTGCATGGCGTCGGCGGGTGTACGGGGCGGAGGACGATCGCGTGGCGGGCCTGAGCGCAACGGCGGGCACCGCTCTACGTGCATCGGATCCGGTCCAGCTCGGGCCGTACAAGCTGCTCCGGCGCCTGGGCGAGGGCGGCATGGGCAGCGTCTACCTCGCCGAGGCGGCCGACCACACGACCGTCGCGCTCAAAGTCATCCGTACGGACCTCGCCGAGGAGCCGGAATTTCGCCGGCGCTTCCGCAGCGAGGTCATCCGGGCCCAACAGGTGCCGCCGTTCTGCACGGCCGAAGTCCTCGACGCCGATCCCGACCATGAAACGCCGTACCTGGTGGTCGAGTACGTCGATGGACCGAGCCTGTCGGAGGTGGTGACCGAGCGCGGTCCGCTGACGCAAGCCAACCTGTACGGCCTCGCGATCGGTGTCGCGACCGCGCTCACCGCGATCCACGGCGCCGGGGTCATCCACCGCGATCTGAAACCGAGCAACGTCCTGCTCGCACCCGGAACGCCGAAGGTCATCGACTTCGGTATCGCGCGGGCGACCGAGGGCCCCGACGGAGAGACACGCACCGATCAGCTGATGGGCACCGTGGCGTACATGGCGCCCGAGCGGCTTGATCCGGCCGTCGACGGCACATT
>DATCXD010000652.1:0-5568 GCA_036566005.1 Micromonosporaceae bacterium
CCCTCCCCGCTGCCCTGCCGCCGACGGCCGCATCGTGTCGCGTCGCCGACGTCAGACCGCGGCGAGACGACCGGCGAACGCGCGCGCCGCGGCACCTGGATCCTCGGCGTCCGTGATCGCACGCACGACGACAACCCGGCGGGCACCCCGTGCGATGACCTCGTCGAGCCGGTCGAGGTTTTCGATGCCGCCGATGGCGTACCAGGGAATGCTGTCCGTGGTAGCGATGGCGGAAGCGTGATCGATCAGCGAAAGCCCGGCGGCCGGCCGCCCCGGTTTGGTCGGCGTGACCCAGGTCGGGCCGGCGCAGGCATAATCGACGCCGCCCTCGACGAGCGCCGCGTCGAACTGTTCCGGCGAGTGTGTCGAGCGACCGATGATCGGCTCATCGCCAACGATGTCGCGAGCGAGCGGTACGGGCAGGTCGTCCTGGCCGAGATGAAGGATCGGGGCACGACTGGCCCGAGCAATGTCGGCGCGATCGTTGACTGCGAAGAGCTTGCCGTGGCGCTCCGCCGCGGCCGCGAACGATTCGAGATAGCGCAGCTCGTCGCGCGCCTCCAGGCCTTTCTGCCGGAGCTGAACGATGTCGACGCCGCCGGCCAGCACGGCGTCCAGGAAGTTATCCAAATCACCCTGCCGCTCGCGGGCGTCGGTGCACAGATAGAGCCGTGCCTGGGCAAACGTGCTGTGGACCGGTGATGCGTCGACCATGTCCGCCGAGGCTACCGGATGGAGATCTGAGCCGGCCGCGCGTATCGTTGCCACCGCACGGGAGCCCAGTGGACTGGGCTGAGAGGGCTGCTGGGAGCCGCCGACCGTCGAACCTGATCCGGGTAATGCCGGCGCAGGGAGTCATAAACCCGGACGAACCCCAGCCGCTACCGCGCTGCCGCATACACGCGGCATCCAGGGAAGGGGCGAGGGTGACGTCGAGTCGAGACGTGGTCGTCGTGGGGGCCGGAGTCATTGGCCTCTGCGTTGCATGGCGTTGCGCGCAGCGCGGTCTCGCGGTCACCGTGGTCGACGGCGACATCGCGGGAGGCGACGGCGCGACCGGCGAGAAACCGGGCGCCGTCAACGCCTCGCACTCGACACCGGCCGGCGCATGGCACACGGCCGCCGGCATGCTCGCTCCCGTCACCGAGCTGCACTACGAGGGTCGCGACCTGCTGGCGCTGAACGTCGAGTCGGCCGCGCGCTACCCGGCATTCGCCGCCGAATTGGCCGACTTCACCGGACGAGACATCGGGTATCGGACCTGCGGCACCGTGCAGGTCGCGTGGGATGCGGCCGATCTGGCCAATCTCCGGGCGCTGCACGCATTCCAGGCGAGTCTCGGTGTCACATCGGAGCTCCTGACAGGTCGCGAACTCCGCAGCGTATCGCCCGTCCTGGCGGCCGGCCTGCCGGGCGGCCTCTGGGCCAAGGGCGATCATCAGGTCAACAACCGGCGGCTGCGAGCGGCGCTGTTCGCGGCGACATCTCATGCCGGTGTGGACGTACGTCCCGGCCGAGTGGCCCGGATCGACGCGACCGATGACCGGGTCTCCGGCATCACGCTCTCCGACGGCACCCGCATCCCGGGCGGCCACACGGTGCTCGCGGCCGGCGCCTGGTCGCGTGGCATCGACGGACTGCCCGACGACGTACGGCCGCCGGTGCGACCGGTCAAGGGTCAGACGATCCGGCTGCAGGCCCCGCCCGATCTGCTCACGCACGTCGTCCGCGGTTCGGTGAAGGGCCATCACGTGTACGTCGTGCCGCGCGCGAACGGGGAAATCGTCGTCGGCGCGTCCAGTGAGGAAGCCGGGTTCGACGTACGGCCGCGCACCGGTGTCGTCTACGACCTGCTCCGCGACGCGACCGCGCTCATCCCGGAGTTGAGCGAGGTGACCTTCACCGAGGTCAGCACGAGCGTGCGACCCGGTTCGCCGGACAATGCACCGCTGATCGGTCCGACCCGACTCGACGGACTCGTCATCGCGACCGGCCACTTCCGCAACGGCATCCTGCTCACACCGGTCACCGGCGACGAGGTCGCCAGCCTGATCACGGACGGAAAGGTGCCGGCGATCCTCACGGCATTTGCTCCGGACCGGTTCGCCAGCGCCGCTTCCAACTCGCGTACCGGCTTCGCCACCGGCGCCGGCGTCCCATCTCGCATCCGTACGGAGGCATAGCCATGATCTTGACCATCAACGGGCAGCGACGCGAGTTCGCCGATGGTGCCACGCTCGCCGATCTCATCGCCGCCACGTTGCCGACCGATCGCGGGGTCGCGGTGGCCGTCGACGGCGAGGTCGCACCGCGCGGGACGTGGGCCAGCGTCGCTCTCCGCGACGGGCAAGCGATCGAGCTGCTCACCGCCGTACAGGGAGGCTGACGTGTCCGACGAACTTGTGGTGGCCGGGGAGAAGCTCGGTTCCCGCCTCATCCTCGGCACCGGAGGCGCACCGAGCATGCAGGTCATCGACGAGGTGCTCGCCGCGTCCGGCACCGCGCTCTGCACGGTCTCGATGCGCCGGATCGATCCGTCGACCACCGGTTCCGTGCTCGACGTGCTGGCCCACCACGGCGTACGCCTGCTGCCGAACACCGCGGGGTGCCGTACGGCTCGGGAAGCGGTGTTGACCGCGCAACTGGCCCGCGAGGCGGTCGAAACCGATTGGGTGAAGCTCGAAGTCATCGCCGACGACGACACGCTGCTGCCCGACGCGGTCGAGTTGCTGGACGCGGCCGAGCGCCTGGTCGCCGATGGATTCAAGGTCTTCCCCTACACGAACGACGACCCGGTCCTGGCCCGGCGGCTCCAGCGCGTCGGGTGCGTAGCGGTCATGCCGCTCGGCGCACCGATCGGCAGTGGGCTCGGCATCCTGAACCCGCACAACATCGAGCTGATCGTGGCGGAGGCGGAGGTGCCGGTCGTCCTCGACGCGGGCGTCGGCACCGCCTCGGACGCCGCGCTGGCGATGGAACTCGGCTGCGACGCGGTGCTTCTCGCCTCGGCGGTGACCCGCGCCCAGGAGCCGGCGTTGATGGCCGTCGCGATGGCATCGGCGGTCGCCGCCGGACGTCTGGCCCACCGGGCTGGACGGATCCCGAAACGCGAACATGCCCGGGCGTCGTCGCCGACGACCGGAATGGCTGTCCTATGACCACCATCGACGACGTCCGGGCCGACGTGCACAGCGAGCCGGGGCGAACGCTCGACGACGAACAGCCCCGTACGCTCGGCTTCTGGGATCAGGTCGCGCTGTGGGGCAACCTCGGCATCAGCCTGCTCGGCCCGATCGGCGCGATCTTCTTTCTCGCACCCGGCGTGTCCATGCTCTCTGCGCTGGTCGCGGTCGTGGTCGGCACCCTGATCGGTACGGTGTTGGTCGCGCTCGCCGCCGTCGCCGGCGCCCGGTCCGGCCGTCCCGCGATGGTTCTCCTCCGCGGGCTGTTCGGCGCGAGGTTGTCCTACCTGCCGACCGTACTGAACCTGGTGCAACTGCTCGGCTGGGCCACGTTCGAACTCGTGGTCATCGCGGCCGCGTTGAAGCAGCTGCTGCCGTGGCACGTGCAATGGCCGTATATCGTGCTCGCGGGCGTCGTCACCACGATCATGGCACTCTGGCCACTCGGCGCCGTACGGATGCTGCGCCGGTATGCCCTGGTCGCCGTCATCATCGCGATCGCGTACCTGTTCATCCAGCTCGGCCGTAACCCGATGCCGTCGTTCACGCACGGCTCCTGGTCCGGCTTCTGGACGAGCGCCGACTTTGTGATCGCCGTCGCCGTGTCCTGGGTGCCACTGGCCGCCGACTACACGCGGCACTCGCGCTCGGAGCGGGCCGCGTTCGGCGGTGCGATGATCGGCTACACCGTCACGCAGGTCATCTGCTACGCACTTGGCCTGCTGGCGTTCACCACGGTTGTCAGCGCCGCCGGCAACGCCGACGTCCAGCAGCACAACCTGTTCGCCGCCTTCATCGCCGTTCCGGTCGGCTGGCTCGCGTTCGCCGTGCTCGTCGCGCGCGAGCTCGACGAGTCGTTCGCGAACGTCTACTCGACCGCGGTGTCGATCCAGAACCCGTTCCCGTACTTCGACCGGCGGGTCCTCGCGGTCGGCGTCGGCGCGGTCGCCACGGTCGGTGCGCTCGTCTTCAACATCGGCGCGTATCAGGACTTCCTCTACCTGCTCGGCTCGCTGTTCGTGCCGATGTTCGCGGTTTTCGCGGTGCGTTACTTCATCCTCGACCGGGGTCGGCCCTGGGACACTAGCGAAACCGCGCCATCGCGTTGGAGCCTGCTCGTGCCGTGGGTAGTCGGCTTCATCGCGTACCAGTTGATCAATCCGGGCTCGATCGGCTGGTGGATGACCACGTGGACCCACGTACAGGGGTGGCTGCACTTCACGCCACAGTCCTGGATGTCCGCGTCGGTGATCTCCTTCCTGGTGGCCGCTCTGCTGACCCTGGCGATGGGCCCGATCACCGCTCGCCGATCGACGATCGTCGAGCCGGTGTCCGCCGCGCCAGCACAGATCGGAGCGCGATGACACCGAACCTGCTGACGATCGCCGGCTCCGACCCCAGTGGCGGGGCCGGGATCCAGGCCGACCTGAAGACGTTCTCGGCCCTCGGCGCGTACGGCATGAGCGTGCTGACCGGGCTCACGTCGCAGAACACTCGCGGCGTCCGATCGGTGCACGAGGTTCCAGCCGCGTTCGTGCGCGAACAGTTGGAGTCCGTGTTCGACGACGTACGCGTCGACGCGGTGAAGATCGGCATGCTCGCCACGGCCGACGTGATCGACGTCGTCGCCTCGGTGTTGGACGAGCGCCGGCCGCCGTACGTCGTCCTCGACCCGGTGATGGTGGCCACCAGCGGAGACCGGCTACTCGCGGCCGACGCGGTGGCCCGGCTGCGCGACGTGTTGCTCCCGCACGTCGACCTGATCACGCCGAACCTGCCCGAGGCGGCCGATCTGCTCGGTGTGCCGGAGGCGCACGACGAGGCGACGATGCGCGAACAGATCGACAGCCTGCGCAAGCTCTCGCCCGGCGTGCTGCTCAAGGGCGGTCACCTCGGCGGCTCGGAGTCGCCCGATCTGTTCGCAGCACCGTCGCACTGCGCGGATGGCCCGCCCGAGCCGACCCGACTCACAGCCCGGCGGATCGCGACGACCAATGACCATGGCACGGGGTGCACGTTGTCGTCGGCGATCGCCGCGCTCCGCCCGCAACGCGACAGCTGGCTCGCGGCGGTGACCGACGCCAAGGCGTACCTGACGCTCGCGCTCGCCGCCGCGGACCGCCTCGATGTCGGCGGCGGCCACGGCCCGGTCCATCACTTCCACTCGTGGTGGTAGCGGCGCACCACCACTGAAGGTTCGACTTGGCCGATCCGCGTCGTCACAGCGAGTAGCGCTCGTAGGACCCAGCCGGCCCAGAGCCGGCGCGTGGCGGCGGCCCGTAGAGTCGGCGTGTGACCTGGGAACGACCGGTGCCGGTGGTAGGCGACGTCAGCGCCGCCTCCCAGCGCGCGGCCGACCCGAGCGGCTGGGCCTTCCCGGCCAGCG
>DATCXD010000416.1:0-2394 GCA_036566005.1 Micromonosporaceae bacterium
GTCGAGGTCGGCGCCGAGCCGTGTCCCGCGGTAGTGCAGGCGGCTGGGGCGGTCACCGCGATCAGCGCGGCCACCAGCGCGGTGATCCGGCGCCCGTACGACTGCCACGCACGACGACGCAGCTTGGACAAATGCCAATCCTCCCGGGGTCGGTGCGGTCCCACCCTACGGCGAGACCGGGTTCGGTGCGAGTTCGTCGCCGGGGGTCCACGTCCGGCTGCCTGTGGCTCCCGATGGGCTGCCGTGGCCGGCGACCAAATCGGCGTCCCCTCCGACCAGCACGAGTTCGACCGAGTGGGCACGTGCCGCTCCGCCGGTCGTACGCCTCGTTCCGGCGAAACGCGCAGGGATAAGGCGAAACGCGCCGGTTACGGGCTGCCGTCGGGCGCGCCGATGGGCCATCATGTTCCCCATGGGCGACCTCATTCCGCTGCTCCTCCTCGCCGACCTGGGAATCATGGTCGCTGCCCTCTTCGACTGCATCACCACCGAGTCCCTCCTGGTCCGTAACCTTCCGAAGCTCGCCTGGATTGGCGTCATTCTCATCCTGTCCGGCATCGGCGGCGTGCTGTGGTTCATCGCCGGCCGTCCGACGCCAGCGGAACGATCCGCGCATGAGCCGCATCCCGGCCATCCGGCCGGGCGTGGGCTACGCGCAAATGAGCCACCCGACCCGATCGATATTTCGCGACCGGCGCCGCGGATGCTGGCCCCGGACGACGACCCGGACTTCCTGCGCAGCCTGTCCGACCAGACACGCCGGGCCGACGAGGAGCGGCTACGACGGTGGGAGGCCGATCTGCGGCTGCGTGAGGAGCGCCTGCGTCAGCGCGAGGACCCGCCGGCCGACCAGGTCTGACACGATCCCACGGCGCTCGTCGGCGCCGCTACCTCACCAGGGTCGTACTCACCATGGACGTGAAGGCGACGTCGTCCTGCCGCTCGCCGCCGGGAACGACGTGCGTTCGGTAACGCCCCGAGTACGAATGTGTTGCTGCGCGGCCACGAGGACACGGACCCGCCCCGACCGGAACGACAATGACGTATGGCTCGCTTCCGACCGACCCCACGTGCGTTGCTCGGCGCACTCGTGTTGGCGGTGGCCAGCATGGCCGGGTGCACCGACTCGGGCGTGCATCCCGCGACCGCCGGAGCACCGGCGCCCCAGGCGGCGCCACCGGTCACGACCTCCGCCGCACCGACTTCCCCGTTACCGCCACCGTCGCGGACCGTCGACGCCAAGTGCGCCTATGCCCCGTCGAATGGCGCCCTACCGACGTGGGCCCGGAGCGGATTCAGTCCGCCGTACAACTCCTTGCCCTTCGTGACGAGCAAGAGCGGCCACATCATCGGTGTGCTGTTCGGCGACCCGCTGCACGCCGGTACGCCGGCGCCGACGGGGCCCCAGAACAAGATCCTCTGGATTCCGGACGATCCGTCGGCGGCCAGGCTTTCGGTGCAGGGGCATCTGGTCGGGACGAGCACGAACGTCGACATCGGAGACATCTCGTTCGGTCCGTCGTACGTCGACGTGCCGACCGCCGGGTGTTGGCGGTTCACGCTGCATTGGTTGGAAGGAACGGACAGCGTCGACATTGTGTACGGCGCGGCCTGACGCTCACGTAGTGCGAGTGAGCCACTCCTCGAACGTCGGGCCGGCCAGGGTGGCGTGCGGCCCGGGCAGGAGCGCGCCGGTGGCGATCCGGTCGTTGTCGGGGTTCGTCGGATCGTCCGCGGCTTCGATCTTCGCCGGTTCATGGCGGTGGTCGGCGAGCAGTACGGCCATGTCGGCCAGGATTTCCGCCCGTGGCCCCGCGATCTCCGGAATGGATCCACGATCGGACCCGCCCGACGATTCCGGAGCGGTGGCCATGTCGGCAAGTGCCTCAGCGACGGTACGGGCGGCGACCAGTTGCGTCCGCATCCGCGGAACGTAGACGACCTCTCCACGGGTGCCCCACTCCATCAGTTGCCCGACGAACTCGTGGAACTGCGCCGCCCGCAAAATCCGGGCCGGGATCGGACCGGACAACGCGGCCCGCTCGTGGGCGAGTTTCGCCGCGTTGTAGCCGTACCCCGGGGTGAGGCGGTCGATCCCGATGATCGACACGACGACCAACCGCTGCACGCCGGCCCGCTGGCCGACCCGATGCAGATTGTCGGCCGCGGTCGTGAAGAACCGGGTGGCCTCGTCCTTGTCCGGCGAGGTCACTGCTATGACGTGTACGGACGGAGGAAGGTACAGCGAACGAGCAAGAGACTCTGGCCGAACGACGGCCGGCAAGCCGCCCGCACATTACGGCGGAAAGCGGAGCCGGCCGGTGCCGACTCCGCTTCCTGGACTTCGCTATGGCAATCGGGGCGTGCTCCCGATCGCCCCGCTTCAGCTGCAGC
>DATCXD010000674.1:0-2571 GCA_036566005.1 Micromonosporaceae bacterium
CGTCTTCGGGCCGTCGAACGTCTTCGCCGCCGTACCGTCGCGAACCGGCAGGAACAGGCCCCCGCCGTACGCCTTCAGCCAGAACAGCGTCAGCTCGCCCCACGGAGTGTCCAGGATGCCCACGCGCCGGTAGCGCAGCACGCCGTCCTCGCCGCCACTGTCGATCTCCAACTCGTCGCCGTCGGTCGTCCCGGTGTCGACCGGATGCATCGTGACCGTCGTGCGGCCGTCCTCCGACTCGGGAAAGTAGCGGAGACCGGCGAAACTCGCGCGCTCGTCGGCCGGGATCGCCGACTGGGGATGCGTCCGGAACAGCTCGTCGCGCTGCTGCCGGAACGTGGCCAGGTCGGTGTCAGCTAGATACATCCGCGCGACCCGCTCGCGGTAGTCGGCCAGCGTGGCAGCGTCCATTGTGGTGACCTCCGTCGGAACCAGCGTTTCGCCGCGGCGGGATGCGCCGCGTACGGGGCAGCGCGGACCGCCTCTACAACCCATAATGAGCGACGCTCGGCGCCCGCCGGCCGCAACGCCGCGGTCGGTGCCCCGGAGGCGTCGTCCTAGTGCAACGGAGTCATCGAATCATGACCTACGCAGTCACGGAGTTGAACGAGAACACGTTCAATCTGTACTCGGCGCTGCTCGCGATCAGCGGAATCCTGCTCGCGGTCACGGCGGCGACCGGCTTCGGCGGCCGCAGCGTCGGCGCGCGCATCCTGAACGGGATCTTTGCGGTCGCGTTCCTCGCCTACGCGGTCTACCTGCAGTTCATCTTCACCAGCGGTACGGTGTTCATCTCGTATTACGTCTTCGTCGTCCCAATCCTGGTGATCGTGCAGGCATTCCGGAACCGTACGGCGGCCAAGCAGCAGCAAGCGGCCGCGGCCCAGGCGAGCGCGATGGGCACGCCGTACCCCAATCCGCAACCGGGCTACCCGCCGGCGCAGCCAGGCTCGGCCGCTCAACCGTCGGCGCCCGCGTCCGGCCCGGCCGAGCCGACGGCCTGATCGTCAGTGTGCGTGGCCGCTCCGGCGCACCGGCCGGAGCGGCCACGCGCGTTTCCGAGCTTAGGCGAGCGTCCACGCTTCGGCGAGCTCAGCGCGCGCACGAGCAGTGACCAGGCTGAGCACGCGCCCGGCCGTGGCCAGATCCTCATCTGTCGCGTCGCCGAACAACCGACCGATGACGTCGTCAATAGCGGCGCGGATGCGCCCGTAGCGATCCTGACCGCGTTCGGTCAGGATCAGATGCTGGCCGGATCCGGGCACTGTCCGCAGGAGATCCGACTCGATCAGTTCGCTCACGATCGCCGATGCCGCCCACGCATCGACTCCCAACGCCTCCGCCAGGCGCTCGACCAGGCGCTCGCGATCGCCGGCGTCCCCGCCAACCGTGATGGTCAGCGCAACCCACTCGGGGAACGTGCCGCCCGTCGCCGTGAGCACCCTGTTCATGAGCGCGCCGAGGGCTCGCTCGGCCTGCCCGATGATCTGCGGGCTAAGCGTGGAACTGGTCACCATGGCAATATCCCTCCGTTGGACCAATGTTGGCGTGACCAATAATAGGCAATGTTGGCCACACCAACAAGTCTGTTGGACCTCCGATCGGTGACAATGGCGCCCGAGCGGGCTGTGTTCGTCGACCTGCTCGCCCGTATTCTGCGGAGAGCGGGCACGAGCTGAGAGGTTGCGCCACCACCGGTGGTGGGTAGTGCACCAAAAAGGGAAGAGGTCCGATGTGTCCGATCTGACGTACCCCGAAGCCGGCGCGACCGAGCACGATGAGTTGCCCGCCGGCTACCACCACTTCCGCATGTCCATCGATCTCGGCCGCGGCGACGCGTTGATGGTCCGGGCGGCCGAGGCGGTCATGACGTTCGGCGTACAACGTCGCGCCGGGCTCCGGCCGGTCACCAGCGCACCGCGCGCCGCCGCCGGCGTCCTGGTGATCGCTCGGGCCGGCCTCGGACCGCTCGCCCTGTCGATCCCCTGCAGCGTGGTGTGGACCGTGGAGGAGCCTCGCCGCGCCGGATTCGGCTACGGCACGCTGCCCGGCCATCCCGAACGCGGTGAAGAGGCATTCGTGGTGAACCACGACGCCGACGACGTCGTACGGTTTCATGTGCGGTCCTTCAGTGCGCCGGCCCGCTGGTTCACCCGCGCCGCTGGCCCGTTGCTGCCCGTCGCGACGGACGCGGCGTCGCGCCGCTACCTCACCGCCATGCGGCGGCTGGTGCAATAGCGCACACGCTGAATCCCGGACGAGAGGATACGCATGATCGACACCGCGAGTTCGCTTTCGATCGCACGGCAGATGTGGACCCGGTTCGAGCCGATCCACACGGTCACCTATTTCACCCCGGAGGCCCGTGACGCGTACGACGCCGTCGGCCTGCGCGGCTACTGGCGCGGTTACTTCGCCGGCCGCAGTGCCCCGCTCGGTGCCGTAGACGCGATGCCGGTGATCGCCACGTTCCACGGATTCGCCCCCGGGATGGTTCGCCGCGCGCTGCCGGACGTCTGGACGCGGGCGACGCCGGAAGCGACGCTCGCGGCCCGCCGGATCGGTGCGGAG
>DATCXD010000707.1:0-3190 GCA_036566005.1 Micromonosporaceae bacterium
GCGCCTCCGGCCGGTGCGCGACCGGCCGTTGCGCCGACGTCACCGCTGAAGGTCGCCACCCGCACGCCGAACGACTTCGCGGTCGACACCGCCGTACCGAGAGTCTTCGAGCCCGCGACGCTGGAGCCCGCGACGGCCGTACCCGCCAAGGGTTTGGAGACCGCCGCCGCGGACGGCGACGCTCTTACCGCGACCGCCGCGAAGCTCAGCCACCATCAACAGCGACGGGTCATCATTGCGCTGGTCGTCGCGGCGCTGCTACTTCTCGGCGGATTCGGCGTGAGCCGCATGCTCGGGCAGGAGCATCACGCCACGCGTCCCACCGCCGCCCCGAACTCGATCGCCGCCAGCGGCTCCGCCGCCAGCCCGAGCCCGGCGGCGAACCCGTCCGGCATGCCGACCACCGGTCCGGGCACGTTCACGCTCGCGACCACGACCTCGGCCGTCCTCGGCAAGGCTGGAACCGTCCAGACATTCCACGTCGCCACGGAAAAGGGCGCGGAGACGGCCCACGGCGGCGAGGGCGCCAACGCGTTCGCCGCCGACGTGGTGGGCGTGCTCGGTGACGCGCGCAGTTGGATCGCGAGCGGCAAGGTGCGATTCCAGCAGGTGCCTTCGAAAACCAAGGCGGCGTTCACGATCTATCTCGCGACCGAGACGACGTCGGAGAAGATGTGCGCCGCCGGCGGCTTTCACACCGACAAAGTCACGTCCTGCCGCCTGCCGGGCCAACTGATCATCAACCTGAGCCGGTGGATGACGTCCGTCGACGGGTATGGTGCGCCGCTTGCGACATATCGGGCGTATGACATCAACCACGAGGTCGGCCGCCAACTCGGGCATCAGAACGAAGCGTGTCCGGGTGCTGGGAAACCGGCGCCCGTGATGATGCAGCAGGCGCTCGGCCTGCAAGGCTGCGTGGCGAACGCCTACCCGTACGTGGGCGGAGCGCTCTACTCCGGTCCCGTCATACCGTGATGTGGGTCGCCTCCGGAATTCCCCGGGGCACCAAATCGTTGCGTGTTAATGATCACGGACCGAAGTCTGGGCCGTGAGTGACAATAGGGGTCGGCGAGATGTGTCGGCGGATCCGGTGCGGAGCACATGCACCGGCGCTTCCGGCGCCCAGCCTGCCCGCGCAGGTGCCACAAGCTGAAAGGTCATGTCCGTGTCCTTGCCGCCCTTGGTCGAGCCAGCCCCTGAGCTGAGTGTCGACGAGATCCGCCGGTATTCGCGCCATCTGATCATCCCGGATGTCGGCGTCGCCGGTCAGAAACGGCTCAAGAACTCCAAGGTGCTAGTCGTCGGCGCCGGTGGCCTCGGCGCCCCGGCGTTGATGTACCTCGCCGCCGCCGGTGTCGGCACGCTCGGCATCATCGAGTTCGACACCGTCGACGAGTCGAACCTGCAGCGCCAGATCATCCACGGCCAGTCGGACATCGGCCGGCCGAAGGCCGAATCGGCCCGCGACTCGATTCTTGAGATCAATCCGTACGTCACGGTCAACATCCACGGCGTGCCGCTGTCGCGCGACAACGCGATGCAGATCTTCGCCGGCTACGACCTGATCATCGACGGTACGGACAACTTCGCCACGCGCTACCTCGTCAACGACGCCGCCGTGCTGCTCGGCAAGCCGTACGTCTGGGGGTCGATCTACCGCTTCGACGGGCAGGCCAGCGTGTTCTGGGCGGAGCAGGGCCCGTGCTATCGCTGCCTCTACCCGGAGCCGCCACCGCCCGGCATGGTGCCCTCGTGCGCCGAGGGTGGCGTGCTCGGCGTGCTGTGCGGCAGCGTCGGCGCGATCCAGGTCACCGAGGCGATCAAGCTGCTCACCGGCATCGGTGAACCGCTGCTCGGCCGGCTGATGGTCTACGACGCCCTGGAGATGAACTACCGTACGGTCAAGGTCCGTAAGGACCCGAACTGCGCGGTCTGTGGCGAGCACCCGACCGTCACCGAGCTGATCGACTACGACGACTTCTGCGGCACGGTCTCCGACGAGGCGGCCGAGGCCACGTTCGGCTCGACGATCACGGTCGGCGAGTTGCGCGACTGGCAGAACGCCGACAAGCCGATCGACCTGATCGACGTACGGGAGCCGGCCGAATGGGAGATCGTCCGGATCCCGGGCGCGCGCCTGGTGCCCAAGGGCGACATCCTGTCGGGTCAGGCGCTCGCCGACCTGCCTCAGGACCGGCAAATCGTCCTCTACTGCAAGACCGGCGTCCGGTCGGCCGAGGCGCTTGCCGCGGTCAAGGCCGCCGGCTTCAAGGACGCCGTACACGTCCAGGGTGGAGTGACGTCCTGGGTCAAGCAGATCGACCCGGCGCTGCCGAGCTACTGACCGTCCGTAAACAGCGGGCCCGTCGCGTTAAACACCGGCCCAGCAGGATTGCCTGCTCGGCCGGTGTTTCACGTCCGATCGCACAGATATCAAGCAGCATCACGGAGGAGAGGGGCCTAGCGCCGTGACGGGTAGCCTTTCGTCCATGGTCGACATTGACGCCGCGATCGGGTTCGTCGTCGCCCGCGGTGATCAGGTTGACCGCGCTCGCCTGTCGTGGCTGCGTTCCGAGCTGCCGGCGCACCCCGACATGATCGCGAAGGTTGAGATGGGCCAAACCGCGTCGGGCGGCTGGCCGGCGTTTTGGGGCGGCGACCAGCCGTCCATCGACGCCACCTGTTTCCGCCTGGCCGAATTGGACGACCTCGGTGCGCTCGACCGCGACGCGGCCCGGGCAGCCGTGCGGTGGCTCGCGAGCGGCCAGCGTCGGGACGGATCGTGGCAGGAGGACGAGTCGCTCGCCTCCACGGCGCCGTCGTGGGCCAAGCCGGGCGATCCGGAGGCGAGCCTCTACCTCACGGCCAACGCCGGGTTCTGGCTCACCGTCGCCGGGCCGCCCGAACCGGCGCCGTCGCCCGAAGCGACCACCCACGCCGAAGTGGTGGCGCGCGCTACCCAGGCCTTCCGGGCCGCACTGCGCCCGGACGGCTCGTGGCCGTCGTTCCTGGTCACCGGGTGGCTCGGCGGCGCGATGCTCTACCACGCCGGTTGGTTCTACGAATCCGCCCAGATCCAGCTCCGGCTCACCGACCGCATCCCGGACATGAGTGCGGCCGATGTCGCGTGGCTCGCCGCGGCGTTCCGGCGGGTCGGCTTGTCGCCGCTGGACGGCGTGCTGGAGGC
>DATCXD010000716.1:0-4134 GCA_036566005.1 Micromonosporaceae bacterium
GGCGGCCGCCGGCATGCGCGTGTTCCTGACCCGCGGGCCACGCCCGATCGATGCGATCGACGACCGTACGCGGGCGCAGCTCGCCAACGACCTCGGCGCCGACCTGCTGCTGTCGATCCACCTGGACGGGAACTCGAGCCCGGCCGCCAACGGTGTCGCGACGTATCACTACGGCACCGAGAATGGCGAAGTGTCCACGGTCGGCGAGCGGCTGGCCGGTCTCGTACAGCGCGAGATCATCGCCCGGACGGGACTTCAGGATTGCCGTACGCATCCGAAGTCCTGGGATCTGCTGCGGTTGACGCGCATGCCCACGGTACGGGTCGACCTGGCCTACCTGACGTCGGCGAGCGATCGCGAACTCGTCGTGCAGGCCACGTTCCGTAACCGCACCGTCGAGGCGATGATCGCGGCGGTGCAACGGATGTACTTTCCGGTCGAGCAGGACGTCAAGACCGGTTCGATCGACGTGTCGACGCTGCGGGCGGCGCTGCCGACGGCGGTGCACTGAGCGATCCAGTCACGTCGATTCACGACCCCGCTCAGGCCGAGCCGGTCGTGATGCCGTCGGTCGATCGCGTCGCCGGCCGCACCGGCCGCAGGATCGACTCCGGGCTCATCGAGCCGAGCAGTTTCTCCAGGGCGTATTCGACGTCCGACTTCCACGACAAGGCGGTGCGCAGCTCCAGGCGCAGCCGGGGATAGCTCCGGTGCGGACGGATCGTCTTGAAGCCGACGGCGAGGAAGAAGTCGGCCGGTGCCAGGCAGCGTCCAGCCGCGCCGTCCGACCCGGGCGTGTCGCGCTGGCCGTCCTCGTCGAGTTCTGTGTGCTTCGCATCGCCGAACGCCTCGATCGCGCGGATCCCGCGCTTGGTCAGGTCACGCGCGACCCCCTGGATCAGCATTCGGCCGAGTCCGCCACCGGCGAAGACTCCCACCACGTGTGCCGTCATGAGCAACGCGGCGTCGGCCGAGACCGGCGACGTCGGAAATGCCATCGATCTCGGGACGTACGCCGGCGGCGCGTACATCGCGAATCCGGCGGCCATCCCGTCGACGTAGATGAGTTTTCCGCACGAACCCCATTCGAGCAGCGTCTGCGAAACCCAGGCCTCCTTCTCCAGGTCCGGGGCGCCCGCGGCAGATGCGCGTTGCGCGGCGACCGGGTCGAGCTCCCAATAGACGCACTGGCGGCACGGCCGGGGAATGTCCTCCAGCGTGTCCAGCGTGAGATTGACAAGGCGTCGAGACACGTGACCGACTCCTGAGACAGGTGGGGGGCGAATCTCGGTCGCACCCCTCAACAGGGAAGATCGTACCTGGCAAATGGCTCGATGGTCGTCGAGATGGCGGGCTAGGATCGGCGAACTGTGACGCTCGGGAGCCCTGTGACTCCCGATCGTTTCGTGAGTATCAGGCGATGCGCGATGAGACGGCGCGCCGAGGCAGGGCACGCGAGGAGGATCGGCGCGATGACGACCGGCACAACACTCGACGACTACACCGACCGGTACGCCCGGCGCATGCGCGGCATGACCGCCTCGGAGATCCGGGCACTGTTCTCGGTGGCAAACCGTCCCGAGGTCGTCTCACTCGCCGGTGGTTCCCCCTACGTAGCCGCGTTGCCTCTCGACGCGGTCGGCGCGATGCTCGCCGAGCTCGGGTCGACCCACGGCGCGACCACGTTGCAGTACGGCGTCGGCCAAGGCGACCCGATGCTGCGCGAACGCATCTGCGACGTCATGACATTGTCAGGCATCGATGTTCGGAGCGGCGCCTCACCGGACGACATCGTGGTCACCGTGGGCGGCCAGCAGGCCATCGACCTGATCAGTCGCGTCTTCCTCGATCCCGGCGACGTCGTTCTCGCCGAAGGCCCGAGCTACGTCGGCGCGCTCGGCGTCTTCCAGGCGGCCGAGGCCGACGTCGTACACGTGCCGATGGACGACGAGGGGCTGGTCCCGGCCGCGCTCTGCGAGGCGATCGCGGCGGTCACCAAGGCCGGTAAGCGCGCGAAGTTTCTTTACACCGTGCCGGCGCACCAGAACCCGGCCGGCGTCACGTTGCCGGACGCCCGGCGGGACGAGATCCTCGCGATCTGCCAGACCGCCGGGCTGTTGATCGTCGAGGACGACCCGTACGGCCTGCTCGGATTCGACGGCGAGACGGTGCCGGCGTTCCGGTCCCGCACCCGGGACGGCGTCATCTACGTCAGCACGTTCTCCAAGACGTTCGCGCCCGGCCTGCGGGTGGGGTGGATCCTGGCGCCACATGCGGTCCGGGAAAAGCTCGTTATCGCGTCCGAGGCGCAGATCCTGTGCCCGAGCGCATTCGCTCAGGCGACCGTCGCGACGTATTTCGAGACGATGCCGTGGCAGCAGCAGCTCAAAACGTTCCGCGAGGTGTACCGAGAGCGACGAGATGTCGCTCTGGCCGCCCTCGATGACCTCATGCCGGTGGGCGCGCGCTGGACGGTCCCGTCCGGCGGCTTCTACATCTGGCTCACGCTGCCCGACGGCCTGCATTCCAAGGACATGCTGCCACGGGCGATCGCCGAACGCGTGGCCTACGTTCCCGGGACCGGCTTCTACGCGGACGGCACCGGCGGCGCGCACCTACGGCTGTGTTATTCGTTCCCGCCGCCGGATCGCATCCGCGAGGGTGTGCGACGGCTGGCCGCGGTGATCGAGCAGGAGTCGGCCCTGCGATCCGCGTTCGGCGTCAGCGCCGGTGCATCCGGTCCGGACGCGGTCACCTGGACCCCGTCGGCCGCAGGCCCGCGGTCGTCACGCACCGCCGACGCTCCCGGTCCGGAGACGACATGACCACGGGTACGGGGTCAGCCAACGAACCGCACGTGCTGGTGCTGGCGGGCGGCCTGTCCTATGAACGCGACGTGTCCCTCCGGTCCGGCCGGCGCGTCCTCGACGCCCTGCGCGCCGCCGGCATCGACGCCACGGTGTGCGACGTCGATGCGGCACTTCTGCCCTCACTCGCGGCCGATCCGCCCGACGCGGTCGTCATCGCGCTGCACGGTGCCGCCGGCGAGGACGGATCGTTGCAGGCGATCCTGGATCTGTGCGGCGTGCCGTACGTGGGCGGCGACGCCCAGGCGGCCCGGCTGGCCTGGGACAAGCCGACCGCGAAATCGGTGCTGCGCGACGCCGGCATCGCAACGCCGGACTGGGTCGCGCTGCCACAGGAGCGTTTCACCGAACTTGGCGCCGCAGCGGTGCTCGATCGACTGCTGTCCCGCTTTGGTCTGCCGCTGATGGTGAAGCCCGCGCAGGGCGGTTCCGGGCTCGGCACCTCCGTCGTCCGGGACGCCACCGCGCTCGCGACCGCGATGGTGGGATGCTTCGCGTACCACTCGACCGCGCTGATCGAGCCGTACGTGTCCGGAATGGACATCGCGGTCAGCGTGGTGGACACCGGTGACGGACCGGTGGCATTGCCGGCCGTGGAAATCGTTGCGCGCGACGGTGTGTACGACTACGCCGCCCGCTACACCGCCGGGCTGACCACGTGGCACACTCCCGCCCGACTCGACGCGGCCGCAGCCCGTCGGGCGAGCGCGGTCGCGTTGGACGCGCATCGGGCCCTCGGGCTCCGTGATCTGTCCCGGATCGACCTGATCCTCGACGAGTCCGGCACCCCGCACGTCATCGAGGCCAGCGTGGCCCCCGGCATGACCGACACGTCACTGCTGCCGATGTCGGTGACGGCGGCCGGCCTGGACCTGGGCAAGACGCTCGCCACGCTCATCGACCGGGCCGTCCGGCGCGGCTGACTGAACGTCGGGCTGACTGAACTCGGTTCGATTGATCTTCGGGGCCGGCTGATCTTCGGGCCGGCTGATCTTCGGGCCGGCTGATCTTCGGCTGGCCGTCGGCCACAACCATTGGCCCGTCAGTCGCGTTGTGAAGCTGTGACTGTCGACGGCTCGGGTCCGCATCGACCCCTCGGCCCCCATCGGTCAGGGTGTCGACCCGGCTGGCGCCTACCGCCCTACGCGCTCCTCCAGGGGCCGCTTCACCTGCGACGGGATTCGCACCGAGACGGTTTCGTCGTCATCCGACGCGAGATCGCGGTTCGGCTCGGCCACCGTGACCTCGGCTGACGCATTGGCCGCTT
>DATCXD010000727.1:0-3502 GCA_036566005.1 Micromonosporaceae bacterium
CTGCCGCCCCGACCGGGGTAGATCATCAGCCCGTTGATCGGATCCGGGACCGCGTCGAGTGCCGCCACGACGGCCGGTAGCTGGCGGTAGGTGACCCAGGCATCCCAGTCCTCGAAGGCAACCTCGAAGACCACGCCCCAGTCGAACTTGTTCCAGGCCCAATCCTTGGCGCCGTGCGAAATCGCCGCCTCGATGAGCGCAGCCGCATAGGCGTCGCGCCACCGGTTCGCCGGCAGCTCGGCGTCGAGAACCTCGATCGACCACCAATACTCGGCCATGTCGGCCTTGAGCGTACGCTCGCCCCCGCTGTGGGTAAATGCCCCAAATCGCGGGTACGGATCAGAGCTCGCTCAATATTTTCGGAGTTTCCGGTTCGACGTTTTCCGGTTCGACGTTTTCCGGTGCGGTGATTTCCGGCTCGGTGATGTCGGGTCAGTGTTTGCGAGCGACGAGCACGTCCCGGTTGATGGACTGGTCGACCCAGTGTTCGAGGTCGTCGAATCCGTTGCCGTGCTGCACGCGCAGTCCACTGTCTTCAAGAATCTCGGCCGCGGTGGCCCGGTCGGCGACGTGGGTGTTCCACGAGATGCCGATCGTGCCGCCGGGCTGGATGAGCTGCGACCAGACCGGCACCGCCGCCTCCAACAGCCCGACCGGACTGCGCGACAGCCCGCGCTCCGTACGGCTGCCGTGCGTCACGCCATACGGCAGGTCGGCCACGATCACGTCGGCGACGCCGCCCTTGAGGAACTCCCGCGCCTCGGTCGAGTCCGCGTGGAACACCGTGAGCGACTGCTCCCCCGCGATCGTCACCGACAGGCGGCGGGCCACCGTGCGTTTGTCCTTGCGGACCGGCGTGACATCCGACTGGTGTTTCAGCCGCTTGCGCCGCAGCCACGTACGGATGAACGCGGTGTACGCGTCGAAGTCCTTACCGTCGTTGTCGATGCCAATCGCGTCATAGCCGTACATCAGGGCCTGGTCGAGCGTGGTTCCCCGGCCGCACAACGGATCGAGGACGGTCAGCCGCCGGTCGAGGATGCGGCCGGCGTGGTTCGAGGCGAGCAGCGTGATGTTGAGCAGCAGCTTGGTGAACTGTTCGTTGGTCTTGCCGGCATATTTCTGGATCGTCAGCAGATCGTCGTCGAAGTGGGCGAGCGGTGTCAGCCGGACCGGTCGCAGCAGGTCGTCGTCGAGGCGTTCGAACAGGGCATACGCCGACGACAGATTCGACACGTACGCGATGTCGCGGGAGCCGAGCGGTTCGGCGGTCTGGAAACCGAGGTAACCGACCCCACCGATATCGGTCGGTTCGACGTCGACGATCTTCGCGGCGAGGACGGTCGACGCGAACACGGCCAGTTCGGCCGCGGCCAACCGCGGCGCCGAGTCGGCGTACACCCGGTTCGAGGACGGTGCGATCAGCACCGCGTAGCGATTCACTGCCTCATGCTATGCAGACGAAGGCCGTGCAGCCGAATGCGGTGTCAACGACGATGGGCCCGACCGCTCACACGGCCGAGCCCATCGGCGATCATGCGCCTCGCGGCTGCGCTACGCAGCGGCGATACTTTCGAGCGATCAAGCGCGGGGCTTTTCCCGCATCTCGAACGTCTCGATGACATCGCCAATGCGAATGTCGTTGTAGTTGCCGAGCGTCAGACCACACTCAAAGCCCTCGCGGACCTCGGTCGCGTCGTCCTTGAACCGCCGCAGCGTCGAGATCGTCGCGTTCTCCGCGACGATCGCGCCGTCGCGAAGCAGGCGAGCCTTCGCGTTGCGCCGGATGAGCCCGGTGCGGACGATGCAGCCCGCGATGAGCCCGACCTTCGACGAGCGGAAGATCTCGCGGACCTCCGCCGTGCCGAGCTCGACTTCTTCGAACTCGGGCTTGAGCATGCCCTTGAGGGCGGCCTCGACCTCTTCGATCGCCTGGTAGATCACCGTGTAGTAGCGGATTTCCACACCCAGCCGGTCGGCGTGCTCGCGGACCTTGCCCTCGGCGCGCACGTTGAACCCGATGATGATCGCGTCCGACGCGCTGGCCAGGTTGACGTCGTCCTGCGTGACGCCACCGACACCACGGTGGATGATCTTCAACTGGACCTCGTCCGCGACCTCGAGCTTGACCAGCGCATCCTCCAGGGCCTCGACCGAACCCGACACGTCACCCTTGAGGATGAGTGCCAGCGTCGTACGGTCGCCTTCCTTGATGCGGTCAAGCAGGTTCTCGAGTGTGACGCGACCGCCGCGGTTGGCGATCTGAGCGGCCCGGTCGCGGGCCGAACGCTGCTCGGCGATCTGTCGAGCGGTCCGATCCTCGGCCACCGACAGGAACGTGTCGCCCGCGCCCGGCACCGACGTCAGACCGAGAACCATGACCGGCCGCGCCGGTCCAGCCTCGGCGACCAGTTCGCCGTTCTCGTCCAACATCGCCCGTACACGACCGTGCGCGTCACCGGCCACGATCGACTCGCCGACGCGCAGCGTGCCGCGCTGGACGAGCACCGTGGCCACCGGACCGCGCCCGCGGTCGAGATGTGCCTCGATCGCGATGCCCTGCGCCTGACCGTCGATCGGCGCGCGCAACTCGAGCGACGCGTCCGCGGTCAGCAGGACGGCCTCGAGCAGCCCGTCGATGTTGAGCCGACTCTTGGCGGAGATGTTGACGAACATCGTGTCGCCGCCGTACTCCTCCGCCACCAGGCCGTATTCGGTGAGCTGCTGGCGCACCTTGTCCGGGTTGGCGTCGTCCTTGTCGATCTTGTTCACCGCGACCACGATCGGCACCTCGGCCGCTTTCGCGTGGTTCAGCGCCTCGATCGTCTGCGGCATCACGCCGTCATCGGCCGCGACGACCAGCACCACGATGTCGGTGGCCTGCGCACCACGGGCACGCATGGCGGTGAACGCCTCGTGGCCCGGGGTGTCGATGAACGTGATCGCCCGATCGACGCCGTCGTGCTCGACGTGCACTTGATAGGCACCAATGTGCTGGGTGATGCCACCGGCCTCGTCGCCCGCGACGTTCGTCTTCCGGATCGCGTCCAGCAGCTTCGTCTTGCCGTGGTCGACGTGGCCCATGACGGTCACCACCGGCGGTCGGGTGACCAACCGGTCGTCGTCGATGTCCGCGTTGAGGTCGATGTCGAACCGCGCCAACAACTCGCGATCCTCCTCTTCCCGCGTGACGATCTGCACCTCAAAGCCGAGGTGCTCGCCCAGCAGCAGCAACGTGTCGTCCGAGCACGACTGGGTCGCCGTGACCATCTCGCCCAGGTTGAACATCTCCTGGACGAGCGAACCGGGATTCGCGTTGATGCGGTCGGCGAAGTCCGACAGCGAGGCGCCGCGTGGCAGGCGGACAACTTGTCCCGCGCCAC
This sequence comes from Micromonosporaceae bacterium, assembly GCA_036566005.1. Taxonomy (GTDB): domain Bacteria; phylum Actinomycetota; class Actinomycetes; order Mycobacteriales; family Micromonosporaceae; genus DASQPR01. Next base: position 3,384 of record DATCXD010000727.1, read on the forward strand.
GGGGGGCACCCGAGCTCATCTGCGGCGCGGACAGGTTGTCGAACTCTTGTCTGCGCTGCTTCTTGGACTTGCGACCGCGAGCCGGCTTACCACCGGGGCGACCGAACGCGCCGGCGGCA
>DATCXD010000001.1:0-3458 GCA_036566005.1 Micromonosporaceae bacterium
TCCGGTGAGCGGCCCGACTACGGGTTTGGCCCGCCGGGTACGACGGCCCAGCCGTGGCTGCCGCAGCCGGCCGAGTGGGCCTCCCTCAGCATCGCCGCGCAGACCGGTCAGCCCGATTCCATGCTCGCGTTGTACCGGACCGCACTGCGGATCCGCCGCCGCCATCCGGCGCTCGGCGACGGCGCCATGACGTGGCTCGACCTGCCACGAACGGTGCTGGCATTTCGTCGCGAGCCGGGGTTCGCTTGTGTGGTGAACTTCGGCCCGGATCCCATCGCGCTCGCCGACATCGCTTCCGCGTGGCCGGGTCAACCGGCGGCGCGGGTGCTGCTGTCCAGCGAACCGTTGCCGGCCAAGGCTGTCGTCCCCGGCGACACGGCGGTCTGGTGGGACTCATCGGACCGATCCGATCCGGCCGGCCCCGAGTCAGATTCAGGGTAAATCCCGGGATCCTCCCGATGGTCAAGCGTGGCTGTCGTGCCCAAAGCTGAGGCCTATGGGGACCACGCCTCCGGGGCCGCAATACCGATTGGCCCTGGCCCGGATCGCGTCGTTCATCGGCGCCCTGCAACAGGTTCGGCGTGTCGACCCGGTCCGCGACGCCGACGACGTTGCCCTTGCCGAAAATATCATCCGCCCTGTTGGGAGTCGCGGTGGCAATCTTGGCGCAGATTAGAGCCTGGCGCCGCGCACCTCCATGAGTGGAAGTAGGTTTCGCGCAGCGCACTGACCATCACTAACTGTTTGCCAGCGGCACGTAGATGTTGCGGACGTGGTCTGCCACGGCGGCGCCCGTTACGGTGGCGGTCACCGGCAGCGCATCCAGACACAGCCGCAGCGCTTCTGGAATTTTCGGATGCGGTACGCGCATGGACAAAGTGCAATGCGGCACCCAGGCGCCGGGTCGGTACTCGTCGAATACCGTCACACCGGCGTCGGCCAATCGGTCAAAGACGGTTGCGTGATGGACCAGAATCTCGCTGGTCGGGACTGGGCCCAGCCACAGCACGCGTCCCCGGAACAGACCCACGAAGTCCAGCTCCAAGTGAAGAAGAGGCGCCACATCGAGTCCGTCCAGCGCCCGCGCAACAACGGCGGCGTCCAGGCTTGGCGCCGCGACCAGTGACACGTGAGGTCGGTGCTTGCCGTGCGTGAGGCCACGAAGGCTCGGCACGCCCGAGTTTTCCATGGCGTCCCAGAGCCGCCGGATGCGCCGGTCCGCCACTTGGTCTAAATGGAGTTCGACTGCGGCTACCACGTAATGACGCTACACGCGGGCGATAGCGCGGGGTGCCGGGGCGTTCATTAACGCCATGGTCTCGGGGACGCCGACCGCCGCTACGGCCTGGCGTCCATTGTTTGTGCTCCGCCGTCGCCGATCTTGAGCGCCGCCAGCGCATCGCGGACCCGTCCGCGGGCCGCGGCCAGGGTGTCACCGGCCTGTCGTGGTGTCGCGGCGCCGCCGCTGAGCAGGTGCACCAGAGCGACCTTCAATTCACCGCCACACAGGTCCAACGCCGTCGCGCAGTCGTCTTCGTCGACGCCGGTCGCCTGGATCAACAGCTCGATCACGCGCCCGCGAAGCTTTGCGTTCGTCGCGCGCATGTCGACCATCAAATTCTGGTACGTCCGACCCAGGCGTACGGCCAGCGCGGTCGAGAACGTGTTCAGGACGAGCTTCTGGGCCGTACCGGCCTTGAGTCGGGTGGAGCCGGTGAGTGCTTCCGGTCCGGTCGCGACGACCAGCAGGTAGTCGGCCAGTGGCGCGAGCGACGCATCCGGGTTGGCGGTGACCAGGGCCGTTGCGGCGCCGGCCTCACGGGCCGCGCTCAGCGCCGCGCCCACGTACGGGGTACGGCCGGACGCGGCCAGCCCGATCACCACGTCGGCCCCGGTGACGTCGGCGGTGTCGGCGCCACCGTCATCGTCCTCGGCGTCTTCTACCGCATTGAGGAACGCGGCGGCGCCACCGGCCTGGTGTGCTACCACGACATCGTCCGACCAGCCGAACGTGGGCAGGAGTTCGGCCGCGTCGAGCACGCCGAGGCGGCCGGAGGTGCCAGCCCCGAAGTAGTGCACGCGCCCGCCGGCCTGTATCCGTACGGCGGCGTCGTCGACCAGGCGGGCCAGGGTCGGCAGCACGGCCGTGACCGCGTCGGCCACGATCCGGTCCTCGTCGTTGATCATGCGTACGAGATCGAGGGTGGGGACGACGTCGATGTCGACGGTCCGCGCGTTGACGGATTCGGTCGGTGAGCTGACTCTGACTCCACCACGGTTCACAAAGCGCCTCTGGGTCGCGGGTTCGGTGAGCGCAACGGGGGTTCCTCGCTCGGGCTGGCGCGGCGACTAGCCACCGCGCGACGAGTCGCGTTCAGCGCCGAAATCGCCCGGTCATAACGCAACTGCGCGACGGCGACGAACAACACGTCCACGACGCTCAACGCGGCGATGCGCGATGCGGTGGCGCCGGAGCGGAACGTGGTTTCCCGGTCGGCGGTCACCAGCAGGACGTCGACCGCCGCCGCCACCGGAGAATTCGGCACACCGGTCAAGGCGATGGTTCGAGCGCCGTGCGTCGACGCCTCGCGGATCGCGTCGATGGTGTCCAGCGTCGCGCCGGTGTGCGAGATGCCGATGACGACATCCTCGGGGCCGAGGATCGCGGCGGCGGTGAGCGCCGCGTGCGTGTCGTGCCAGGCGTAGGCGATCAGGCCGATCCGGTGCAGCTTCTGCTGAAGGTCGAGAGCGACGACCGCGCTCGCGCCGACGCCGATGATGTCGACCCGGCGCGCGTTGGCGGTCAGCCGGATCGCATCGGCCAATGCCGTACGGTCGATGATCCGCGCCGTGTCCGCGATCGCTTGCTGGTCGGTGAAGGTGACGGTCTCGATGATCGATTCGAGGTCGTCGTCCCGACCGATGTCGCCGCCGATCTCGCGGTTGCCCGCCCGTTCCTGTTCGCGACCGGACTCCGCGGCTAGTGTGACGCGCAGCTCCCGATAGCCGCGCACGCCGAGCTCGTGGCAGAGGCGTAGGACGGTGGTTTCGGAGGTCTGAGCGGCCTGCGCCATCTCCGAGATGGTGGCCGTCGACGCGATGGCAGGGTCGCGCAGGATGTAGTCGGCGACGCGGCGCTTGGACGGCACCAACGTGGACTTCAGGCCGCGCAACGTCACCAGAATGTCGCGTCCGCCGTCCGGTGTGCCACCGTTCGAGCCGTTCGTGGTCACCGGGCACCACCATCCGTCGATACGCTCTCGGTTGGTGCGGCATCGCGGTCCGGCGCGGTGTCAGCCGGCGCAGTGTCACCCAGCGCGGTGTCACGCGACGTGGCAATCTCCCGTTGCATGACATGGCATGCGAGTCGGTAGCCGCCGGATGCCGGCAAGAGTGCGGGTTCCTCGCGCCGACATATGTCTTCGGCGAGCGGGCACCGCGGGTGGAACCGGCAGCCG
>DATCXD010000004.1:0-4949 GCA_036566005.1 Micromonosporaceae bacterium
CGAGCGCGCTCGCGCGGTCGTCGCGTTCGTGACGCGCGAGACCGGGGGAGCGCTACCGGTCATCGGCGTGGGCGGCATCATGACCGCCGGCGACGCGGAACGGATGGTCGACGCGGGCGCCAGCTTGGTGCAGATCTACACCGGCCTGATCTTCCGCGGGCCCGGCGTGGTGCACGAAATCAACCGGCAGCTTGCTCGCCCGCCGGTGGGCGTCGGCGCACCGGTGTCATGACGGGGAGGAACAAGAGATGGACAGTTTCGCGGTACGGCTGCGCCGCGCACTCGACGAGCGCGGGCCGTTATGCGTCGGGATCGATCCGCACCCGGACCTTCTCGTACGGTGGGGACTGTCTGATAGCCCGGATGGGCTAAGCCGTTTTGCGCAGATTGCGGTAGATGCGCTGGCTGATCGGATAGCTGTAATCAAACCGCAATCTGCCTTCTTCGAGCGGTTCGGTTCGCGGGGAATCGCCACATTAGAGTCAACTATCCGACAGTTGAGAGACGCCGGCGCCATTGTTCTGCTCGACGTGAAGCGGGGCGATATCGGCTCGACCGCGGCCGCGTACGCCAGTGCGTACCTCGATCCGGTGAGTCCGATGTACGTCGATGCGATGACCGCCAGCCCGTACCTGGGCTTTTGGTCGTTACAGCCAGTAATCGAGATGGCCGCGACATACGGCGGCGGCGTGTTTGTGCTGGCCATGACGTCCAACCCGGAGGGTGCGACGGTGCAGCAAGCGCGCGCGGTCGACGGACGCACGGTCGCTCAGCAGGTAGTTGACGAGATTTCCCAGGTCAACATGGGTGCCGAACCGTTCGGTGCCGTCGGCGCCGTCATCGGTGCGACCGTCGGTGCGGTGGGTTTGGACGTAACGAACATCAATGGACCGATGCTCGCGCCCGGCCTCGGCGTGCAGGGTGGCACCGTCGCTGACCTGCGGACAGTGTTCGGCGACGACCTGTCCCGCGTGATTCCGTCGTCGTCGCGCGGACTGCTCGCGGCCGGCCCGGACGTCGCAGCGCTCCGTGACGCGGCCGCGCGTGCGCTCGATCAGTGCCGGCGGGTGATCACCGAAACACGCTGACGCGTAGGGTGCCCCCTGCGTTGCCGAAACGTGCCGCGACCGCTAGTTTTCGCTGGCAATTGCGAATCACTACCGCACCACATGCCACAGGCGTACCAACCAGTGTTGGATACGCGAGAGTTGACCTGAGGAGGATTTGTGCCGCTCCCCGAACTGACCGATCAGCAGCGCAAGGACGCACTGGCGAAGGCCGCCGAGATGCGCAAGGCGCGTGCTGCGCTCAAGGAGCAGCTGAAGGCGGGCAAGACCACGCTGCCGGCGGTGCTGGACCGCGCCGCGACCGACGAGGTGGTCGGCAAGCTCAAGGTCTCCGCGGTGCTGCAGTCATTGCCTGGCATCGGGAAGATCCGGGCCACGCAGATCATGGAGAAGCTGAAGATCGCTGACAGCCGCCGCCTCAAGGGCCTCGGCGACCAGCAGCGCAAGGCGCTGCTCAGCGAGTTTTCCGCGTCGAACTGAGTTGTCCGGCCTGGACCTGCGAAAAACAGGGTACAAACAAGCAGTGAAGACTGACGGCACGCGCCCGGAAAAGTCTCGCCTCACGGTCCTGTCCGGCCCCTCCGGAGTCGGCAAGGACGCGGTGATCGAGGAGATCCGGGCGCGTGCGCCCTGGATCTGGCTGTCGATCTCGATGACCACCCGCAAACCTCGCCCCTACGAGGAAGACGGCAAGCACTATCACTTCGTGGACCGGCGGACGTTCGAGCACCACGTCCGGGCCGGTCAACTGCTCGAATCGGCGGAGTTCGCCGGCAATCTGTACGGGACGCCGAAAGGCGCGGTGGAGGCCCATCTGGCCGTCGGCGACCCGGTGTTGCTGAAGATTGATCTGCAGGGTGCCCGGCAGGTGCGCGACGCCATGCCGGACGCGCGCCTGGTGTTTCTCGCCCCGCCGAGTATTGACGAATTGAAGCGTCGACTACGCGGCCGCGGCACCGAGAGCGAGGCGACGATTCGTCGCCGGCTGGAGCACGCGGACGAGGAAATGAAAGCCGAGCCGGAGTTCGATCTCACCGTCGTGAATGACTCGATCGAGCGCGCCGCCGCCGAGTTGGTAGGATTGCTCGGTTGCCATCCGATTTCCGGCAATCGTGCGGCCGTTCATTAGATGAGTTGCCGCCGCCCAACCCCACAGTTTGAGGAAGCCCCACAGTGACCGTTGCCACGCCCGAAGGCATCACCAATCCGCCGATTGATGAACTGCTCGAGCGGACGTCGTCCAAGTACGCCCTGGTGATCTTCGCGGCCAAGCGAGCCCGCCAGATCAACGCCTACTACAGCCAGCTCGGCGAGGGCCTGCTCGAATATGTCGGCCCCCTGGTCGAGACGACGCCGCAGGAGAAGCCCCTGTCGATCGCGATGCGCGAGATCAACTCCGGTCTTCTCGTCGCCGAGCCGACCGAGGGCTGAGCGCTCCCGTGGCCGGTTCGTCCGGCGCGGACGCGGCGCCCCCAGATCAGCCGGCGTCATCAGATCAGCCAGCGCCATCAGATCACCCAGCGTTGTCTCCCGACGCAGCTCGCTCGACTAACCCAACTCCGTCGTCTCCGTCGGCGTCGGCCCACGCAGCGCCACCATCCGATCACCCGTCGGGCGAACGCCCACGGGTGATCCTTGGTGTCGCTGGTGGGATCGCCGCTTACAAGGCATGCGAGCTGCTGCGTCTGTTCACCGAGTCGGGCCACGACGTGACGGTCGTGCCGACTGCGGCCGCCCTGGAGTTCGTGGGCGCGGCGACCTGGGCGGCGCTGTCGGGCAAGCCAGTCGCGGCCGACGTCTGGAGGAACGTCCACGAGGTGCCCCACGTCCGGCTCGGCCGGCACGCCGACCTCGTCGTCGTCGCCCCGGCGACCGCGGACCTGATGGCGAAGGCCGCGCACGGCATGGCCGACGACCTGTTGACCAACACGTTGCTCACCGCCACGTGTCCCGTGCTGTTCGCGCCGGCCATGCACACCGAGATGTGGATGCACGCCGCTACCACGGCGAATGTCGCCACGCTCCGCGCGCGCGGAGCGATCGTCATCGAGCCCGCGGTCGGGCGGCTGACCGGCGCCGACACCGGCAAGGGCCGGCTGCCCGAGCCGGTCGAAATCTTCGCCGTGGCCCGACGCCTGCTGACTCGGGCGGCTCACGGGGCGAAGCCAAGGGGCGACTTGGCCGGCCGGAACGTCGTCGTGACCGCGGGCGGCACCCGCGAGCCGCTCGATCCCGTACGGTTCCTGGGCAACCGGTCGTCGGGCAAGCAGGGATACGCGTTCGCCTGCACGGCCGTCGCCCGGGGTGCCAGCGTGACCTTGATAGCGGCCAACGTGTCGTTGCCGGATCCGGCGGGCGTCGAGGTCGTACGGGTGGGGACGACAGCCGAGTTGCGCGAGGCCACGCTCAAGTCGGCGGCCGAGGCCGACGTCCTCGTGATGGCGGCCGCACCCGCGGACTTCCGGCCGGCGACGTACCAGGATCTCAAGATCAAGAAGCGCGACGACGGCTCCGCACCAGCCATCGAGCTCGCCGTCAACCCGGACATCTCCGCCGAGTTCGGTGCCCACAAGCGGGCCGGTCAGGTCCTCGTGGCGTTCGCGGCCGAGACGAATGACGGGATCGCCAATGCCCGCGCGAAACTGGCCCGCAAGCGGGCCGATCTGATCGTCCTGAATGAGGTCGGCACGGGCAAGGCATTCGGCACCGACGACAACGCGGCCACCGTTATCGGAGCGGACGGATCGGTTAGCGAGATCGGCCTTCGGGGTAAGGAGGATGTGGCCGACGCCGTGTGGGATCTCGTCGCCCGCCGGTTCGCCGGAGATACCCGGCCGCCGGAAAGTGACTGATCGCCACGTCAGACGTTATCTGAGACACGTAATGTGGCTGGTCGAACGTTGTGGCAGAATGCCGCGAGTAGTTTTATGACCAGATCCGTTGTGCGGGTCGGGTCAAGTGATCGGTTCAGCTGAATGTGTACGTCCCGATTGTGTAAGTCTTGAATGTGTACGCCCGCCGTGCGTCGCCCGGTGCGCCCAGCGCATCGACGAGTCCGGCCCGTCAATAAGGAGCGCTGTGGCGCGTCGCCTCTTCACCTCCGAGTCGGTCACCGAAGGCCACCCGGACAAGATTGCCGACCAGATCAGCGACGGCGTGCTTGACGCCCTGATCGCGGAGGACCCGCGCAGCCGAGTCGCCGTCGAGACGCTGATCACCACCGGCCAGGTACACGTCGCCGGTGAGGTGACGACGAACGCGTACGCCGACATCCCGTCGATCGTCCGCGAAACGATCCTGCGCATCGGCTACGACTCTTCGAAGAAGGGCTTCGACGGCGCGTCCTGCGGCGTGAACATCGCGATCGGCTCGCAGTCGCCCGACATCGCGCGGGGCGTGGATTCGGCCATCGAGTTGCGCACCGGCGACTCCGACCACGTGCTCGACTCGCAGGGCGCCGGCGACCAGGGCATGATGTTCGGCTTCGCGTGCTCGGAGACACCCGAGCTCATGCCGTTGCCGATCGCGCTCGCGCACCGGCTGGCCCGGCGGCTGTCCACCGTCCGCAAGGACGGCACGGTGCCCTACCTGCGCCCGGACGGCAAGACCCAGGTGACCATCGAGTACGACGGCCTGCGACCGATCCGGCTGAACACTGTCGTCGTGAGCTCGCAGCACGCGCCCGACATCTCGCTCGACTCGCTGCTGGCGCCCGACGTGCGCGAGCACGTCATCACGCCGGAGCTGGAGAACCTGGGTCTGGACTGTGACGACTACCGCCTGCTCGTGAACCCGACCGGTCGCTTCGAGATCGGTGGACCGATGGGCGACGCCGGCCTGACCGGCCGGAAGATCATCGTCGACACGTACGGCGGCTACGCC
>DATCXD010000086.1:0-3272 GCA_036566005.1 Micromonosporaceae bacterium
TCGACCAACGCCTCCGGCGGCGGGCACGAACACATCAGGTTGCGATCACCGTACGCGCCGTCGATCCGCCGTACGGGCGACCAGTACTTGTCCGCGTGACGGCCGGTCGGATAGGCCGCGACCGAGCGCGGATACGCGTGAGTCCACTCATCCGCCGTAACCATCGCCGCCGTGTGCGGCGCATTCGCCAGCGGGTTGTCCGTCTTCGGCCACTCTCCCGCGGCCACCTTGTCGATCTCCGCGCGGATGGCGATCATCGCGTCGCAGAACCGGTCCAGCTCGGCCAGATCCTCCGACTCGGTCGGCTCGACCATGAGCGTCCCGGCGACCGGAAACGACATCGTGGGCGCGTGAAACCCGTAGTCGATGAGCCGCTTGGCCACGTCGTCGACGGTGACCCCGGTCGCCTTCGTCAGCGGACGCACGTCGAGGATGCACTCGTGTGCGACGAGGCCCTTGTTGCCGGCGTAGAGCACCGGGAACTGGTCGGCGAGGCGCGCCGCGACATAGTTGGCGGCCAGCACCGCGACCCCGGTCGCCCGGGCGAGGCCGTCCGGTCCCATCATCCGCAGGTACGCCCACGGGATCGGCAGGATCCCGGCGGAGCCGTAGGGCGCGCTCGCCACCGGTCCGACCGAGTCTCCGGCGTCCGCCATCGGGTTGCCCGGCAGGTACGGAGCGAGATGCGACCGTACGGCGACCGGACCGATCCCGGGGCCGCCGCCGCCGTGCGGGATGCAGAACGTCTTGTGCAGGTTCAGATGCGACACGTCGGCGCCGAAGCGGCCCGGCTTGGCGAATCCGAGCAATGCGTTGAGGTTCGCGCCGTCGACGTACACCTGTCCGCCGGCGTCGTGGATCTGAGCACACAACTCGGCGATCGACGTCTCGTAGACACCGTGCGTCGACGGATAGGTGACCATGATCGCGGCGAGCTGGTCGCGATGCTGCTCGATCTTGCGGGCCAGATCGCTCAGATCGATGTTGCCGTCGGTGTCGCACGCCACGACGACCACGCGCATGCCGGCCATCACGGCGCTCGCGGCGTTCGTTCCGTGCGCACTTGACGGGATCAGGCACACCTCGCGCCCGACCTGACCGTTGTGCCGGTGATACGCCCGGATCGCGAGCAGCCCGGCCAGCTCGCCCTGGGAGCCGGCGTTCGGCTGGACGCTGACCGCGTCGTACCCGGTGATCTCGGCCAGCCAGCCTTCCAGCTGAGCGACCAGCGCGGCGTAACCGGCGGCCTGGTCGGCCGGCGCGTAGGGGTGGATGTTGGCGAACTCCGGCCAGGAGATCGGCTCCATCTCGGTCGTCGCGTTCAGCTTCATCGTGCACGACCCGAGCGGGATCATGCCGCGGTCGAGCGCGTAGTCCTTGTCGGCCAGGGTCCGCAGATACCGCAGCATCGCCGTCTCCGAATGGTGGGCGGAGAAGACGGGGTGGGTGCAGAAGTCGGTCGTCCGGACGAGCGCGTCCGGAATGGCCGGCAGCGGCGCGCTCGGCTCGGCGTCGGCCGGCGCCACACCAAACGCGGCGAGCACGGTCGCGATGTGTGCCGCCGTCGTCGTCTCGTCACACGAGGCCTGGACCCGGTCGGCGTCCGGCGCGTAGAGGTTGATGCCGGCGCGTGCGGCCGCGGCCACGATGTCGGCGGCCCGACCGGGCACGACGGCGGCCACGGTGTCGAAGAACGCCCGGTGGATCACCTCGATGCCGACGGCACGCAGCCCGGCGGCCAGCGACGTGGCGTGTTCGTGGGTGCGGCGGGCGATGCCGGCGAGACCGGCGGGGCCGTGGTAGACGGCATACATGCTGGCGATGACCGCGAGCAGGACCTGCGCCGTGCAGATGTTGCTGGTCGCCTTCTCCCGGCGGATGTGCTGCTCGCGTGTCTGCAGCGCGAGCCGGTAGGCGGACGAGCCGTCGGCGTCCCGGCTGACGCCGACGAGCCGGCCGGGCAATCCGCGCTCGAGCCCGGCGCGCACGGCCAGATATCCGGCGTGCGGGCCGCCAAATCCCATGGGTACGCCGAACCGCTGGGCCGAGCCACACGCGATGTCGGCGCCGGCGGAGCCGGGCGACCGGAGCAGCGTCAGCGCGAGCAGGTCGGCGGCGACCGTCACTAGAGCTCCGGTGGCGTGGGCCGATTCGATGATCGCCGCGTGATCGCGGATCTTGCCGCTGGCACCCGGAAACTGCAGGTGGATGCCGAAATAGTCGTCCGGCAGTTCGTCGCTGTCCACGTCGACGACCCGCACCTCGATGCCGAGCGGGATCGCGCGGGTGGTGATCACACCGATCGACTGCGGAAGCGCGTCGGCATCCACGACGTACACGTTGCTCGCCAACTTGGTCGAGCGCCGCGCGAGCGCCATGGCCTCGGCCGCGGCGGTGCCCTCGTCGAGCATCGACGCGTTCGCCGTCGCCAGACCGGTGAGGTCCGTCACCATGGTCTGGAAGTTCAGAAGTGCCTCGAGCCGGCCCTGGCTGATCTCCGGCTGGTACGGCGTGTACGCCGTGTACCAGGACGGATCTTCGAGGACGTTGCGACGGATCACCGGCGGCGTGTGCGTGCCGTAGTAGCCGAGGCCGATCATGGAAACCAGCGGCTTGTTCCGCGCGGCGATCGCGCGCAGCTCTGCGGTCACCTCGGCTTCCGTCGCCGCATCGGGCAACGCCAGGCGCCCGTGGAAGCGGATGGGCTCGGGAATCGCCACGTCCATCATCTCGTCGACCGAGCCGTAGCCGACAGTCGCGAGCATTTTGGCGATATTGTCTGGCGACGGACCGATGTGACGCGCGGCGAACGGTGCATCCAGGTACGTCATGGTCGGGCTCCCAAGGCGTTATGTCGACGGATGGAGGCCCTCCCCCTCTGTCGTCCACCTGGCCGGGTCACCGGCCGGGCGTTGCCCGCTCCAGAGCTGCCTGCCCGCGTACGGTCCGTTTGCCTGAGAGGTTCCGGGGAGGATTTGCCCCTTCGGCGCCATGCGGTGGCATGGACTCTCCCGTGCGGGTGATCGGCATGTCTAGGCTACCGCAGCGCGACGCAACCCTCGAGGCAGTGACACGTGTGTCGCGGACCGCACCGCCGGTTGGAACGGCCGGCGCTTCGCGGGCCGGGTAGCTACTCGAAGATCCGTGATCTTGCAGCGTCGGGAGCCTGTCGCGTTCAAGATCAGGCACCTACACCATCAAGGTCACGGATCTTGACACGGCAACGCATCATTCCCCCGAGGCACCCGCCCCGCTCAGCCGGCGCGGGCAAG
>DATCXD010000113.1:0-4306 GCA_036566005.1 Micromonosporaceae bacterium
CGGCTGATCGGCCGCCGTTACCTGCCGCGGTACGCCCGACGTCCCTACTTGTTGGCGAGCGCGTGCTCGAGCTGTGCCTTCGTCATCGTCGAACGGCCCTTGACGTTGCGGCGCTTCGCCTCGGCGTATAGCTGGTCGCGCGTCCGGCCGGCGGCGCCCGAGTGTGACCGCAGCCCACCTCGGCGGCTCGATGACATATCCGTCCTCGACAGGCGGCTTGATGTCTTCGCCTCACCGGCACGGGCGCGTTCCTTGTTGACGGTAGATGCGGCGATTCGTTCCGCGGTCCCGGTGGACTGCCCTCGCTTCTTCACACTCGCCTTGATGTCCTCGTACTGACGCTCTCGCTTGTCACTCCATGCTTGCTGCGGCATCGTCGCCTCCCCTCATCGGAAACTCCACGACATTGACCACGTACCCGCGTGTCGAGGGACCAAACTGAACGCAACACAGCCAATCGCGGCGTTGGTGACGCCCGACTCCGTGCGTACGCAGTTTGCCCGTGTGACGCCTGGGCATGACCAGCGCGGCAGCATTCCGCGGCTGGTGCCGCTGGATCACCGGCCCAGGTCGATCGAGGAGGCGGCGGGTGCCAGAGCGGGAACCGGGCGCAACGCAACGCCATGACGGCGACGACAGCATGAAGACGATCATCATTGCGCTGCTCGTCAACCTCGCCGTCGCGGCGATCAAGGCCATCGCCGGTGTCCTGTCCGCCTCGGCCGGTCTCCTGGCCGAGGCGGCTCACTCGGTCGGCGATTGCACGACCGAACTGTTTCTGGTGACCGCACTGCGCCGGTCGGACAAGCCGCCGGACCGTCGGCATCCGTTCGGCTACGGCAAGGAGCGCTACTTCTGGTCGCTGCTGGCGGCACTGACCATCTTCACCCTCGGCGCGGGTTTCTCGGTTTACCAGGGCGTTTCGACCATCGTCGAGGGTGAGCACGGCGCCGCGTCGCCGATCATCGGCTATGTGGTGCTCGGCCTGTCCGCGATCGTCGAAGCTACGTCGCTTCGCCAGGCGACCGGCCGGCTGCGACGGGAATCGCGGCGCACCGACGTCAGCGTCGGCCGGTACGTTCTCGAGCCGGATGACCCGACCGTGAAGTCCGTGGTGATGGAGGACTCGGCCGCGCTCATCGGGCTGGCGTTCGCCGCGACCGGTCTGATCCTTCGCCAGGTCACTGGCAACTCGGTCTGGGACGGGATCGCCGCACTCGCCATCGCCGCGCTGTTGATGGTGGTCGCCTTCGAGTTGGCGCGTACGAACGTCGGTCTGCTGATCGGCAAGCAGGCCAATCCGAAGCTCGTCCGGGCGATCAGCGACTGTCTCGAAGCGCAGCCCGAGGTGCTGAGCGTGGTCGACGTGCTGACGATGATGATCGGCACGGGCAAGCTGCTGGTGTGCGCCCGCGTCGACTTCGCCGATTCGCTCTCCGCGACCGAGGCCGAGCGGGCCTGTGTACGGTTTCATGATTTGCTGGCCGAGCACTTTCCCGATGCGGAAACGGTCTTCATCGAACCCGTGCCTCGTGGCGATCACGAGCTGCAGCGGCAGATCCGCGCTCGTAACGACGCCACCGAGCGCTGACCTCCGTTGCCGCGAGTCGCCGGCAGCCGTCACCGACACGGCCGTTAGCTGCCGCGTGACGTTGCGGGGAAATGGTCGAGGAAGGGCGACTCGGCACTACCATTTCCCGCAAGGTCACCACATCGGCCTACCCCGTGCCGGGCGGCGCAGCGGCGGACGGGACACGAGACGATCGGTCCCGCATCCCGCGCGACGTCACTACTCGCGCAAGCGCGGATGCGGCCTCCGTCGGCAAGTCGATGTACCGGTCCTCGCCGATCCGGCGACGCCGTGCTCACGGTAGGTGGTTGCCGTCAGTTACGGGCGGAAAGCGAGGTTTCCTGGTCTTAGCCCGGTCAGGGCCGTGCTATGCAACGGAATCCGACATGGCCGGTCGACGTATCGATGGCCTCGCCCTGGCGTGCGGCCGGCCGGTAGCGCAGGCAGTAGTTCGGTGCGCACAGATACGACCCACCCTTGATCACCCGCCGCGGGATGCTTTCGCTGGTCGCCGGCTCATCAACCCGTGGATTTGCTGGTACGCAGCACGCGTCGTGGCCGCCGGTGCCGGAACGCGGGATGTCCGTCGATCGCCGGTGCGCCCGGCCCGAGTGGTTGGGGGTGAAGAAGTCCGCCGTCCACTCCCACACGTTGCCGGTCATGTCGGCCAGGCCGTAGCCATTGACCGGGAAGGCGCCGGCCGGTGACGTGCCGTCGTACTTGTCGAGCATCAGGTTCTGCCACGGAAACTCGCCCTGCCACGTATTGGCCATCATCCGGCCGCCCGGAGCAAACTCGTCGCCCCACACGAACGTGGCACCGTCGAGCCCGCCGCGCGCTGCGAATTCCCACTCCGCCTCGGTCGGCAGTTGCTTGCCGGCCCAGCGTGCGTACGCCAGCGCGTCGGCGTACGTCACGTGGGTGACCGGATGCCGCTGCCGGCCGTCGACGGTGCTATGCGGACCTTCCGGGTGCCGCCAGTCGGCTCCAGGCACCCACGCCCACCAGTTGCGGACGTCATTGAGCGGCACCGGGCCGGCCGCGCGGTGGAACACCAGCGATCCCGGCACGAGGAGCGCCGGATCGGCGTCCGGATAGTCGGCCGGTTCCGGCGCGCGCTCGGCGTCCGTGACGTGGCCGGTCGCTTTCACGAATCGCCGGAACTGAGCCACGGTCACCGGCTGCTCATCCATCCAGAAGGCGTCGACGCTAACGTCGTGGACCGGTCGCTCCTCGGGGTAGAAGTCGGTCGAGCCCATACGGAACGATCCACCGGGCACCCACACCATGCCCTTCGGGGACGCGGGTTGGGGCGAGGCAACCTCACGCTCGACGACGCTCATCACTTGGTTGTAGCCGATCACGTTCGCGAAATGTCCCGAACGGTCGAGAACGCCGATGTGGCCGGTGCGGCGGTCGGTGGCCCGACCGCCGTGCATCTCGGTCGGCGTTCCGGTCGCGGTGACGTCGATGAATGGGCCGACGACGGGGTGGCACGCCGGCGACGGTGGCGTATGCCCAGGATTCGGGCATTAGTGCGGCCCACACGGTCAGCCCGGCGACGACGTCGCCGCGTGTCCATGATCCCTGGTAGTGACGCCACCATGCGCCGGATTGTGCCGCCCTGTGTCGTTACGCCACCTCGTCCGTTCGTCGTGCCGTCGCGAGCGCCCAGATCACGAAGATGTCGATCGCAATCAGGGTCAGTGCCCAGAACGGGTAGTACGGGATGAAGAAGAATTGGAAAAACAGGGAAACCGCGGCGACCAGGATGCCGATATACCGCGCCCAGGCGGCCCCGGTGAACAGGTAGAAGCCGGCCAACACGACGACAATGCCGATGATCAGGTGGACCCACCCCCAGCCCGTCGTACTGAACTTGAGGGTGTAGTTCGGCGTGGTGACATAGAGGTCGTCCTTCGCGATCCCCACAACGCCCTCAATGATGGCCATCGCGCCGCCGAAAATCATCAAGGTGGCGGCGAAGATGACTCCGCCCGTAACCATGGGGCGGCGGCCGGTGGAACTCGTCATGGAACTCATGACTGATCATTCCTTCCGTAATCGTGATCTTCCCGACCGCCCCAAGTCTTGAGGCGGACGTTCCACTCCGGTGCTGTGCCGGTGCCCCGACGACGAATACGCCGCCGGTCACGGCGCACGGCCGGAGCGAGCATGTTGCGCATGAGGCACGGGCGGCCAAGCGAGGACCGGTGTCCGCGATGATCGTCGAGACAGTCGCCGTGACGACGACCCGCGACCCAGCCGGCCAGGAATCCCGCCGACGCCGCGCCGGCCCGGGGCGCAAGCAACATGAGGATCACCGCGATGATCGGCATCGGGCTGATCGCCACCCCCACGGCGAGTGGCAGCACATCACCGATGACGCTGCCCGTTCCTACCTCCGTCGCTACGCCGATCGGCTCCGAAAAGATCGACAATAGCGACGACTAACCGATTTAATTCGAAAACACCTCATGTCTCCCATGAGCGAGGTTTAGTCGGGCCAGCCACCGGAAGTGGCCAAACACCCGGTGACAAACAACGACTTCTGCGTCATATGCCGATTTTGCCCATCACTGGTCGAGTCCGCGGCTAATTCGCCGAACTTCACCATCTGATACGCCTCGCTCCGTCACGCTAGGGTTGTGAAGCCCGAGGGGGACGAGCCGGCCGCTGACGGACCCGAGACGCGCGATGCCACCGGCTCGGCGGTCCCGCCATCCTCGGCGGCCC
>DATCXD010000131.1:0-2119 GCA_036566005.1 Micromonosporaceae bacterium
TCATTGTGATCGGCGGTGCGACTGCCGGTGTCATCGCGGCCACACATGCGCTGCGCCACTCCGACCGACCGACCACGGCCGCCGTCGGCCAACCCGGCCGCGACGGAGCGCTCCAATTCACCGCGGAAAAGGTCACCTGCGGCGTCGGCCAGGTCGGACCGCCGGACGACTACGTCACGCCGACCGGCCAGTTCTGCGTCGTCGAGCTCAAGATCCGTAACGTGGGAACCGGTCCGGCCATCTTCAGCGACGCGTTGCAGGAGGCGTACGCACCGAACGGCAACCGCTTCGGTACGGACAGCGAAGCGATCCTCTACGCCAACCCGGATCCGACGATCTTTCTTACCGACATCAATCCCGGCATCGCGCTCACGGCCGACATCGTCTACGACATCCCGGTCGGCCAGCGCATTGCCCGGCTGAAGTTGCACAGCGACCCGGACACGCGTGGTGTCGTGATCAACGTGCACTGACGGCGCACGTGCTGGCTGGTGATCACCATTCTGTGCTGTACCCCAGATTCGGCTACGCTGGCTCCCCACAGGGGAGGGCTGATCGATGACGACGCTGCCGAACGCCGCCACCGAGACCGGCGAACCGCAGGTGTTCCGCCGCCGGTCCACGGTGATCGCCGGGGTGGCCATCGCGATCCTGCTTGTCGTGTTGTCGACCCTGCTCACCGTCGACGAGTGGAGCCACGGGTTCTTCGCCGCGATCGCCGGCCCGGTGGCGGGGCTCACGCTCGCCTTGTTCGCGTTGCTGCTGAGCGCGTGGCCGCACATCATCGTGCGGGATGCCTACCTCGAACCACACAACTCTTTCTTCTGGTACGAGGTGCCGTATCCGGCCATCTCCGAGATCGGTCCGATCCGGATGGGCCTGGTCGTGCGTACGCACGGCCGGAAGGTGATCCCGCTCACCGGCTACGCCAGCGGCGCGGCCGGCCGGTTGTTCCAGCATCGCAGCGCGGCCGACGCGGTCATCAACGCCGTCGAGGCGAAGATGGCCCGGCGCAAGCGTGAAGGCGACGAGGACGCGCAGATCGTGCGACACACCGAGGTGCGCAACATGTCGGCGATGCTCGGTGCGGTCGTCGTCACCGCCATCGTGATTGTCTTGGCCATCCAGACGTACCACTGACGCCTCACCGATCGCCGCACTGACGCCGGGAACCGAGCGCGGGTCAGAGCTGGATCAGCCCGGCGTCGGTCGACCGGAAGCCGCAGGCGTCGAAGTAGAACGACCGCAGGTGCGGCTCGAAGTCGACGTGCAACCATTCGCAGCCAGCGGCGCGGGCATTCTCGGTCGCGACCGCGACGAGTTGCGTGCCGACGCCGCGCCGCCCGATCGCGCGGTCGACGACGGTGTCGAGAATGAACGCGTGCACCCCGCCGTCCCACGCTACGTTGACGAAGCCGACCAGCTCGCCGTCCGCCCGGGCGCACACCCAACCGAGGCTGTACCGGTTGACCGGCGTCCACCAATCGTTGCCGGCATTGGTCGGGCGCTCGAAGCCGGCCGCGTGCAACGCGTCGACCTCGGCGTTCGTGAACTCGCCGCGCCACACGTACCTGATGGTCATCGCTCGTTCGCTCCTGTACGTGGCCGTGTTGGTCGGCGCGGCCACAACGCGTCATGATCCGTGATCTTGCAGCAGCAGGCGCCTGATCTTGAAGCGGATAGGTCGCTGTTGCTGCAAGATCACGGATCTTGCAGCAATGGGCGCGCGACCACCGCGCTTCAGATCCGGCCGGACTAAGAACGCGACGTGAGCGCGGTGAGCTGGGCGTTGATCCGCTCGATCTCGGCGTCGGCGGCGGCCGAACGATCCCGGACCTTCGTGACGACGGCCTCCGGTGCCTTGGCCAGGAAGTCAGCGTTCGCCAGCTTGGCCGCGGTCTGCACGCGTTCCTTCTCGGCGGCGGCGAGGTCGCGACCGAGCCGGGCGACTTCGGCCGCGACGTCGAGCGTGCCGGACAGATCGAGCTCGACCGTGACGCCGTTCGCGATGCCGAGTCTCGCGGTCGCCGCGAATCCATCGGCTGGTTGCTCCAGCCGCGCGAGCATCCGCATCGCCGGCTCGTGGGCGGCGACGCCGGCGACGTCGAGCCCACTGACC
>DATCXD010000134.1:0-2166 GCA_036566005.1 Micromonosporaceae bacterium
GCTGCCGGCGCAGCCCCGCCACGTCGCAGCGATGTACTGCGGTGACGTCGACCCGGCCGGCTGGTGGGGTCCGGCGCGCGCCGCCGACTGGTCCGATGCGGTCGAGGCGGCGCGTCTGGTCGTCACGGCGGCTGGTGTGACGGCGACCGTACGGGCCGGCCGGAGTGCGCCGTGGCATCCCGGCCGGTGCGCCGAGATCGTAGTGGTCGACGCCGGTGGGCGCGACATCGTCGTCGGCTACGCGGGCGAACTCCACCCGGAGGTGTGCGCCGCGTTGGCGATCCCGGCCCGTACGTGTGCGATGGAGCTGAACCTCGACGCGATCCCGTTCCCGAACATCACCGAGGCGCCGCGGTTCTCCACGTACCCGCCGGCGCTGATCGACGTGGCACTGGTCGTCGACGCATCGACGCCGGCCGGCGACGTGCAGGCCGCGCTCGTCGACGGCGCGGGACCGCTGTTGGAATCCGTGCGACTGTTCGACGTCTACACGTCGGACGCTCTCGGGGCCGACCGCAAGTCGCTGGCGTACAGCCTGACATTTCGGGCGCCGGATCGGACGCTCACCGGCGAGGAGGCGATCGCGGCGCGGGATGCCGCGGTGGCCCTGGCGGCCGATCGGTTCGGTGCGGCGTTGCGTTAGCGTCCGTCTACCCGCGACGCAATCTCCGGCCGGGCCGAACCGCCTGTCGCGATCCAAGATCGTAAGACAACTACCAGGTACGCAGATGGGCTGATGCGCCGGTGTCGCACCTGCCTAACGATCCGTTCGGGCCGGACTTGCGAGCGCTGGGGCGAGCGGGTTAGCTAGCGCTCATGCGGGTGCGCATTGAGGCGAACGTGCTGATCCCTGGGCGCGGCGCGCCCGTCGAGGACGGCGTGGTGGTGCTCGACGGGTCGGCGATTTCGTTCGCCGGCCCGTCGGCCGACGCGCCGGACACTCCGGACGCGACAGTCGTCGCGGCACCCGCGGTCATGCCGGGTCTGTGGGACTGCCACACCCACCTGATGGGCGGCACTTCTCTCGATCTGACCCGGATGCCACTCGAACCGGTGCCACTGCGGGCGGTTCGAGCCGGTGCCGACCTGCGCGCGGCGCTCGACGCGGGCGTAACCAGCGTCCGCGAGATGGGTGGCCTCGGCGTCCATCTGGCCCGCGCGGTCGATGAAGGGGTCCTCGCGGGTCCGTCGATTTACGCTGCCGGCGCCATCCTGTCCACGACCGGCGGCCACGGCGACCTGCATAGCTATCCGCTGGCCTGGGTGCACGAGATGCACGACGGTCGGCTCTGCGACGGACCGGCCGAATGCGCGAAGGCCGCCCGCGAGCAGCTGCGCCTGAACGCTCGTGTGATCAAGGTGTGCGCGTCGGGCGGTGTCCTGTCCGAGATCGACGACCCGATCCACCAGCAGTTCACGGTGGCCGAGTTGCGGGCGATCGTCGAGGTCGCCGGGATGGCCGACCGCGTGGTCGCCGCCCATTGTCACGGCAAGCCTGGCATCCTGGCCGCGATCGAGGCGGGCGTGCGCACGATCGAGCACGGGACGTACCTCGACGAGGAGTCGGCGGCGGCGATGCGCGAGGCGGGCGCGATCCTGGTGCCGACCCGCACGATCGTGGAGGACATCCGGACCAGTCGCGCCGCCCCGCCCTACGCCCAGGCGAAACTCGACGCGATCGCGGACATCCACCGCGATGCCGTCGCGCTGGCCCATGAGACCGGCGTACGCGTGGCGATGGGCACCGATCTGGCGCTGCGGGCCGGCGGCGGCCCGGGAGCCTGGGGGCGCAACGGACGGGAGTTGCCATTGCTCGGCGACTGCGGGTTCACCGCACTGGAGGCGATCGAAGCCGCCACCGCGAGCGCACCCGAGACACTCGGGCCACAGGCGCCACGTTCGGGACAGATCCAAGCTGGGTACGACGCCGATGTCATCACGCTCGACGTGAACCCATTGGACGACCTATCCGTCTTTGTAAAGACAGAACACATCACCGGCGTATGGCGCTCCGGGCAGCGCGTCAAGGGCTGACCGGTCGTGCGGGTCATCGAGATGTGACGCCCGCCCACGCGGGCGACCCACACCGCCGGCGACCTTGGCGCGCCAGCGCCACAGCGGGATCGGCGGGGGAGGGGAAGTTGTAGATGTCCGCAGTGTCCGCGC
>DATCXD010000443.1:0-8331 GCA_036566005.1 Micromonosporaceae bacterium
CGCCGCACTAGCCGGCTGCATCGCTCGCGTGCCGGGTCCAGTAATCGAGGTGTCGGCGATGCAGCCATCGGTCTATCCATCGTCGATCGGGCTGATCCGGCAGCGACGAACTGTTTCGTAGGTCGACGAGCGGGGTTTCCGCTGCTGATACCGCAGCGATGACCTCGTCGAGCACGACCTCGCCGCGCCGGATCGACCGGAGGTATCCGCGATCGGGCTCCTGGATCGGCAGCGTGATGCGGCCGGTCGTAAGCAACTCGATGCCTTGACGGCCAAGCCGAAGCGCGTGCATCGCGCGCTCGTGTCGTACCCGTGGATCGCCACCAACTCGGGCCGATTCGTATGCGCCCCGGCCCGTCCCATCATCGCCGCCTTCTGCGCCTGCAGGTAGCCCAGGAACCGGTCGGCGGCCAGTCGCGAGACGAAGCGATGGGCGTTGTCGACCAATTCGGAACCGGCGTCATTGCAATAAGCGACCTCTTCGTCCGGCACGAACAGCGGCCGGCACGAACAGCACGAGCGGCACCGCCGGATTGCCGCCGGCGGCCAGCCGCGCCCATTTACGGGCAGAGTAGATGACGACGTCGAGATCGCCGGCAGCGTAGCGGTTAGCGAGGCCACCGGGCCGATCCCAGTCGGTGCGGCGCTCGTAGCAACACGACGGGTGGATGCAACGAAGGCGCCGCCCGCCGGCGTCTGTACTACGTGGGCCCTCGGCACGACGAGGGCTCTCGGGCTCCAGCGATGTGGCGCTCGCCTCGTAATCGAGGGTGCGACAAGAGATTGAGCCGGTCAACTTTCGGGGTAGCTAACCCGTGGGTCTGTCATGTGGCCGCGTAACGATGGGAGCCCTTGTGTCAGTCAGCGCGACCGAACAGATCGTGGCAATTCCGCATAAGAAGGCAGCTTCCCCGGTCAAGCACCGCCTCGAAGCGCTCGACGGCATCCGGTTCCTGGCGGCGGTGTACGTCGTCGTGTTCCACTTCTCGGCCGGCGATCGCAGCAGCTGGCACGGCCCGTCGCGGGTGCTGTTCGCGCCGCTGTTCCACGTGGCGTCGTACGGCTGGCTCGGTGTCGAGCTGTTCTTCATGATCAGTGGGTTTGTCATCTGCCTCAGTGCGTGGGGCAAGAGTGTGGGCGAGTTTGCGATCTCACGGTTTGTCAGGCTCTATCCGGCTTACTGGTTCGCGATCCTGCTGACCACGGCTGTGTTGCTTGTGGATCAGAGTCGTGCGCATGCCTTGTCGTGGTCTCAGATGCTGACAAACCTGACCATGACCGAGTCGTACGCGCAGGTGCCGGCGGTCGATCCGTCGTACTGGACGCTCGCCATCGAGCTGAACTTCTACGTGCTCGTCGCGTTGACGCTGGCGTGGCGAGGATTCACCTACAACCGCGTAGTCACGTTCTGCGCGGTGTGGCTGGCCGTGTCACTGCTCGATTCCGTGACCGACTCCTACTGGTACGGGCTTCTCGTGCAGCCGCTGTACGTACCGTTCTTCGTCGCCGGCATCGTCTTGTTCCTGATGCATCGCTTCGGTCCGAGCCTGGCGTTGTGGACTCTCCTCGCCTGCTGTTGGACGTGCGCGATGTACCGGCTGGTCGACCGTACGGCCGTGCAGCACCCATCCGGTGTGACGCTGAACTACTGGGTATCGGCCGCCATCGTGTCCGGGTTCTTCATCCTGCTGACACTGATCGCACTGCACAAACTCACGGCCGTCCGCGGCCGATGGCTGGTCACGGCCGGCGCCGTCACGTACCCGCTGTATCTGCTGCACCAACAGATCGGCGAAACGCTCATCCGCTCGCTGGACCACCGCGTCCCGTCGTGGGCCTTGCTGGTGGGCGTATTCGCCCTCATGCTGCTGCTGTCGTGGCTGGTTCAGCACTACACCGAGCGTCCGTTGGCCCGCCGCATACGCACGGCATTGACCGCCGGTCTGATGCGAGCCCACGATCTGCGGCGGAGGGTTGTCCGGTCGAAGCGTCCCCGAGGAAAGGCCGATCGGCCACGTAACGTTCCGCCCAATGACGCTCCACCTACTGACGTTCCGCCCAGTGACGTTCGGCCGACGCCACGGGTCCCTCGCCCGCGCACAGGCAGAATGGATGACTCACCGGATCCGCCAACACCCGATATCTCGTCCCGCGGTCAGATAACAATGTCGCTCCGGTCGGCAGCACCTGGGCCCGAGCCGTGTCGAAATCCTCGACCTCGAATCTAGGCGGGACCGCTGTGGATAGGCCGGATCGGGCCAGCGCGGCGCGCGGTCGTCGCTGAACGGCGCGGCCGCTGTCCGCAGCTCATGTTCGCCGTGTGAGGGCTCCCGATCGCACGCCGGGCCTCGTCGGAGGTAACTTCCACCAATGGCTCGTACGACCCGGTCACCGACCGTAGCCCCGGACAACGTCGAGATCTCCGCCGATGCGGGCGCGCCCGGCCGGGCCGGTTACCGGCGATCGGCGGGGTCGGCCCGCGGCGAGGCGCGACGCCAGGAACTGCTCGATCGCGTGACCGACGACCTCGCGGTCAACGGCCTGGTCGACTTCTCGCTACGGCGCGCAGCGCGGGCGGCCGGGACGACGCACAAGGTGCTTCTCTACCACTTCGACGGCGCCGATGATCTTCTGGCACAGGCGATGTTCCGGTTGCGCGAACGGCGCATCGGCAACATACTGGCGGCCGCGGCTCGGAGTCCGGTCCGTGAGACGCTGGCAGCCCGCGTACGCGCCATCTGGCCCGTCCTCATGGCCGACGAGTCCGGCCTGCGGGTCATCGATCAGGCCATCGGACTGGTGATGTACGACCCGCACCGGTACGCCCAACTCGGGCGGGAAGCGTCAACGCAGTACCTGCCCTCGCTGCTCTCGCTGTGCCCGGAGGACTGGTCCGACCAACGCAAGTCCGAGGTCGCCCAGATGATGTTGGCGATCTTCCGCGGTTTCCTCATGGACTGGCGGACTACCGGCGAGACCGCGCGGATCGACGCGGGCATCGAGGCGCTCCTCCGAGCGCTCGAGCGCGAAGAAGCAGCGACCGTATAGACCCAACGACCCAACGACCCAACGACCCAATCGCACCCGCGACCAATGACCACGGGGAGCGGCTGACGGCGCGCGGCGCATCGCGAGTCATAGCCGCGACCCCGGGCCGCGAGCCCGACCACAGACGGCGACCGATCGCCGAACCCGGTGGACATGATGCGAACCACGTGGTTCACTTCTTGTGAGGGAGCGAATTTAGCGGGGGGTTGGCGGATGTATCTGCAGCGGGAGAAAGTTCGATTCGTCAGTGACGATGCCGAGTGCGTTGCCTGGCATTATCCGGGAACCAACGGCGCCTGCGTGATCATGGCCGGCGGGTTCGCCGTGACCAAGGAACCGGCGACTGACCGGTTCGCGAAGCGCTTCAACGAAGCCGGATTCGGCGTGTTGTCGTTCGACTACCGCCGGCTCGGCGAGAGCGGCGGCCAACCGCGCCAGGTCGTACGCATCGCCGACCAGCTCGCCGACTGGCAAGCCGCGATCGCCTTCGCCCGTACCCTGCCCGGCGTCGACCCGGCCCGCCTGGCGGTCTGGGGCTTCTCCGCCTCCGGCGGCCACATCTTCCACGTCGCGGCGCGCAACCGGGAGTTGGCCGCCGCGATCGCCCAGACGCCGAACGCGAACGGCCCGGCCGCGACTCGCAACGCTGCGCGCTACCAGACACCATTCGCGCTGCTTCGCCTCACCGGCCGGGCAATCATCGATTCCGTCGGCGGTCTCATCGGTCGCCCACCACGGCTGGTACCGCTCGTCGGGACACGCGGGACGGTCGCTGTTCTGTCGACACCGGATGTGCTCGACAGCGATCGCATTCTCAACCCCGGCAACACGTACCCGGATTGGCAGCAGTCAGTTGCCGCGCGCTCGACCCTCGCGCTCGGTTTCTACCGACCCGGCCGGGTGGCATCGCAGGTGCGGTGCCCACTGCTGGTTGTCGTCTGCGACCAGGATCGCACGGCACTGGCCAAGCCTTCCGTCGCCGCCGCGCAGCGCGCTCCGCGAGGCGAACTCGTCCGGATGCCCGGCGGCCACTATGAGCCGTTCCTGAGCGGACACGAACGCACCGTCGACGCCGAGCTGACCTTCCTGCGTCAACACCTGCTGGAGCGGCCGGGTACGGATCGTTTCGGCTCCCGTACCGCCGAATTGGCACCGCAGCGGGGTGGACGGGCATGAGCGAGATCGAGCTCTCGGCCGGGACGGTCGAATACCGGGACACCGGCGGCGACGGCCCGGTCGTCGTGCTACTGCACGGGTTGCTGATGGACGCAACGCTGTGGGACGCGGTGATCGCCGATCTGTCGATCGATCACCGATGCGTGGCACCGACGCTGCCACTCGGCGCACATCGACGTAGCGTGCACGCCGACGCCGACCTGTCGCTGCCCGGGATTGCCCGGCTCGTCGCCGAGTTCCTGGACCGGCTCGACCTGAACGACGTGACCCTCGTCGGCAACGACACCGGCGGTGCCGTCGCACAACTCGTCATCGCCGACGACGCCGCACGGGTGGGCCAGGTCGTCCTCGCATCCTGCGAGGCGTTCGACAACATCCCGCCCGGGTTGACCGGCCGCACGCTGGCGCTGACCGGCAGGCTCTCGCCCCGAATGTTCGGACTGTTCATGCAGCAGATGCGTCTCCGGCCGATTCGTCGACTCCCGATCGCGTTCGGATGGCTGACGAAGCGCGGGGATGCGACCACCGCACGGTGGGTGCGGCCGGTCATGGAGCAGCCGGCGATTCGCCGCGACGCCGTACGCGCCCTGCGATCGGTCATGTCGGACACCCGCGTGCTCATCGACGTCGCTCGGCGGTTGCCGCGATTCGCGCGTCCCGCCCTCGTGGTCTGGGCGAGCCGCGACCGGGTCATGCCGCTCGACCATGGGCGGCGTCTCGCCGACCTGCTCCCGCAGGGGCGATTGATCGAGGTGGACGACAGCTACACACTCATCCCGCTGGATCAGCCGGTGCGGTTCGCTCAGATCATCCGGAAATTCACGTACGCGGTCGACCGGGCTTAGCGGCGTCCGTCGATCGTCTTTCCGGAAACAAGCGACGACGGTCGCGATCGGATCACTCACCGTTTCGGCGGCTGGATGGGTCCGAGCAAATACGGGGACGCCGGCCCGCGACTAGTCGGAACCGCGGTACACCTCACGAAGACCGCGTAGGCGTGTGCTCAGGACAGCGCGGGCCTTCGCCGAGTCGAGTACGACCCGGCCCGGTCGCGTCACGGATGCCGATTCGTGGGTGGCGGCCGGCAGCGCGTCCGGATCGCCACCATGCTTCGCGATCAGCAGGCGGCCCATGTCGTACCAGCTCATGATGTCAGCACCGGCGACATTGAGGAGCCCGGCAATGTCGTTGCCGGCGAGTTCCAGGCAGGCGTCGGCCAGGTCGTCGGCCGCGATCGGACACCGAATCTCATCGGTGAAGAGCACGCCGTCAGCTCCTGACCGGGCGAGGTCGAGCATGAAGCGCTCCCGTTGCGCGAGCCCATCGCGGTCACTTCCGTCGCTCATGATGGGTGGCACCCGCACGATCACTGCGCGCGGCGCGACCGTCGCCACGCCGAGTTCAGCGGCCGCCTTGGCCGCGCCATAGGAGTAAACCGGATCGGGTGCGACGGCGTCGCTGTAGGGCTCGTCGCGGCCGCGATGAACGGCATCCGACGAGATGTGTACCAGCCGAATGTCACGGCGTGCTGAAACCCGCGCAATGTGTACGGGTGCGACGGCGTTCGTTGTCCAACTCGTCTCCGTCGCGAGCGGAGACAGGGAGTCGGCGAGCTTAGTCGCAGTATGGACAATCGCATCTGGCCGCGTTGCCTCGATCAGGGCGTCCACCCCGGCCGCGTCGGTTACATCGGCTCGCACCCACTCGACTAACGGGATCGACGCGGGCGCGGAACGGTATGTCCCGACGACCGCATGTCCCAACGCTATTGCACGCTGGCACAGGTGGCGTCCCAAGAATCCGGCGGCGCCAGTAACGAGGAGCCTCATGGGCGCGAGTCTGACATGTTCGAGATTGACCCGGTCCGTTAGATCGGACGGCGGCGGCTAATTGTCGGGATCGGCGGCAGCGACCAAGATTCGTGGCTTTGAATAGGCCACGATTCCGTTATGAGCCGTTTGTGGGACGACATCGCGGACGGCGGAAGACGTAGAGTCTCCGTCGGCGCACTCCGCAGTGGCTGACTTTCAGTTCCCCCGGACGAGCGGCGCTATTCATCCTCCTAGGAGCTCGTATGCCCATCCCCCGCATTCGCCGTGGGTTGGCAATCGGCCTGGCCGTGACCACAGCCGCGATCGCCATCACCACCGTGACCGTTAGCGGCGCTAACGCCAGCCAGCCCGGCGCTGCCGCCAGCCCGCTGTCCACCTACGACGGCACCGCCATCCATTTCGCGGACGGCACGACCATCCCCGCTCATTCCACCTTCACCGATGGCGCATGGGCGCCGGATGGCAGCCGCTTCGTGTACATCGGCAACACCGCGGCGGCCGGCGCGGGCGCCGTTCTCAGTGTCCGGGCTAACGACCCCGATGGAGACGCCAGCAGCGCCGGCGGTTCGGCCATCACGCTCGTCGATGGTCTCGCCGGTGGCGCGCGACACCACCCAACCTGGGCCGCTCACGGTTCTGCGCTCCTGTACTCCGAGCAGATCACCGCAGGTGGGCCGTGGAGCATCGGCATCAGCTCGTCCGCAGAGGGATTTGGCGACGGGCCGATTACTCCCGACGACGGCATGGATTACACGTGGCCGGATGGCGGACTGGGGGTGAACGTAGTTGCTCAGCGTCAGAGTGATGACGGCACGGGCAACCCGACCGGAACACCGGGCATCGTCGTCATTGACATCTCGACCAACGCTGTCACCCCGGTCATCGACAACGCTTCGCAGCCTTCGATCTCGCCCGACGGTAGCCACGTCGCATTCGTACGCTCCGACGGCATGCACAACCAGATCTGGACGTCGGACATGACCGGCGCTGGCCTCGTCGCGATCACGTCCGACGCCGCCGATCACGGTGAGCCGACGTGGTCGCCGGACGGAACCACAATCGCGTTCACCTCGGGGACCGGCATCGCCACGGCCAGCGCTTCTGGCTCCGATGCGGCCAACCCGACGCCGGTAAGCGGTCTCGCGCTCGGCGAGCCGGCGTACCAGCCGCTCAACAAGGACCACGTCGTAGAACTGGCCGGCGCTAACCGCTTTACCACCGCGGTGGCCATTTCGAAGTCGCATTGGGCGACGGCCGGGGCGACTGGCGACACCCGCGAGCCGGCCAAGACCGTGACGCTGTCCCGTTCGGACACCTTCGCCGACGCCGTCAGCGGAAGCGCGCTCGCCGCGGCCAAGCAAGGACCGCTCCTCCTGACGCCGCCAACTAGCCTCAGCGTGGACACCAAGGCCGAGATCAGGCGTGTGCTTCCCACCGGCTCCACGGTCTACCTGCTCGGCGACAGCGGAGCCATCTCGACGGCGGTAGAAAACTCGATCAAGGCACTGGGATACGTCACGAGCCGGGTAGCCGGCAAGAACCGGTACGGGACTTCGGTGGCCATCGCCAAGAAGATCGGAAGTCCGGTCCTTTTCCTCGTCGCGACGGGGCGGGACTTCCCGGACGCTCTCAGTGCCGGAGCCGCAGCCGGAAGTTTCGACGCGTTCGGGATCCCGGCGGTAGTCCTTCTGTCCAACGATGCAACGATGCCGGTGGAAACCGAGAGCTATCTCGACAGCTTCGTCAGCGGCACTACGTTGAACGGATTTCTGTTCGCCGTCGGCGACCAGGCGAATGCGGCGCTCAAGAACGACGGCTGGACCGACTACGGCGTCGAGGCTGGTGCGAACCGCTACGGGACCGCTCAGGCGGTCGCTACCGAGTTCTTCGGCGGCGAGCAGATCGCTGGTGTGACGACCGGCCTCAACTGGCCGGACGCGCTCGCCGGTGGCGCACTCCTCGGAACGACGAACGGCCCGTTGCTGCTCAGCCAGGGCGGTCAGACCATTATTGGTAACACCCAGAGTGTGCTGAGCAACAGTTCCGGTTCAATATCGCTCGCGTTTGTCTTCGGCGGGACGCTGCCGCCGTCGAACAACGGTCAGATCGGTGCGGCGATCAGCGGTCCGGCGGGATTCGACACCGTCCTGCCCTCGACCATGAGCCCGATGCAGAAGTCGGCAACTAGCGCCGGATCCAACGTGAGTCGTTCCGGCTCGGCGTCCAAGCTGCCGGCCAACGCGACCAAGGCAAAGCACAACCGGTAACAAAGCAA
>DATCXD010000158.1:0-6981 GCA_036566005.1 Micromonosporaceae bacterium
GCGGCGACAATCGGTTCGACGGGCGACCGACCGCCATGACCAGGAGGGTGTGACATGCAGCCGACCGATTACCCCGTGACCTTCGCGATGAGATTCCCTGATCGACCGCTCAATCGACTGACCACATTCTTCCGGATCTTCCTCGCGATACCTATCATGATCGTGCTCGGCGCGGTCGATGGCGCGACGTGGTCAGTGGGAACCGGCTCCGACGCCCGGACCGTCGCCGTGGGCACCGGCGGTCTGCTCTTCGTCGCGCCGTTGCTCATGATCTTGTTCCGGCGCAAGTATCCGCGCTGGTGGTTCGACTTCAACCTGGAGCTTCAACGATTCGCCAACCGTACGGCGGTTTACCTGGCGCTGATGGACGACCGTTATCCGTCCACCGACGACCACCAATCGGTACGGCTCGACTACCGCTACCCGGACGCGTCTCGTGAGTTGAACCGGTGGCTGCCGCTGGTCAAGTGGTTCCTTGCCATCCCGCACTACATCGTGCTGTTCTTCCTACATATCGGTGTCGTGGTGGCGGTAGTCATCGCATGGTTCGCGATCCTGTTCACCGGTCGGTACCCGCGCGCCTTGTTCGATTTCGTCGAGGGCGTCATCCGCTGGAACAACCGGGTGTTCGCCTACGCATTCGTGCTCGTCACCGACGCGTACCCGCCGTTCCGTCTCGCGGCCTGAGCCGCATGTGTCGGGTCGGACCGCAACGCGGGCCGACCCTGACGGGCCGCAAGGCACGGCCCTCGCGGAGAGCAACGCGGCCCGTGCCGCGACGGCGATTACGGCGCGCGTAAGTCGCACCTAGGGACGCGACCTAGGTCAGCGTGGTCGTGCCCGATGGCCGGGCGTCCGGTGTCACCACGCGGTCTCCGGCATCGCCGGCTGGTCGTCGCGCGGTGCCTCGACGCATGCGTCGGTGCCGGGAAAGACCAGGGCTTCATGGTCGTTGTCGAGCCACCGCACGATGTACGGCGGCGTCCCGTCGTCGTGTCGCAGTTGAGTGATCACGCCGACCCGTCCGGGATCACCGACGTGCGTGCCCCGGAGAACTAGCCGGTCGCCGACATGCCCATTCATGGAGACCTCCTATGCGACGGCCGAAACTGGCATAAACCTGCAACCTCCAGTATGCCGACCGGCGTGGCCGCCCGTGCCCGGTCACCAGACTCGGCCGCCGCGCCGATCCGGAACTGCGCGGTGGCCATGCCGAAATCCGCTGTCGCGTGCCGGCCTATGGACACGGGCCGTTGGACCCCCGTAGCAGATGGCGGTGGACCCTACTGGCGGAGTTCGGCCAGGGCGGACAGTAACCCCAGAACACAAACCCCAGGAGCAACTCGAGTAACACAGCCGAATGAAGAAGGGTGATTTCCATGCGCCGCAAGGTTTTCGACGTGCTCGCCAGCCTCGTTGGTCTGGTCGTCGTCGTCATGCTGGTAGTTGCGGGCGGCCTGGCGATGTGGGGCTACAGCTTCGCAAATTCCAGCGTCCACACCCAGCTCGCACAGCAACAGATCGTCTTCCCGGACAAGGGCAGTGAGGCTCTCGCGAGTCCACAGATCGGCCCCTACCTCAACCAGTACGCCGGCCAGAACCTGACCACCGGCGCGCAGGCGAAGGCCTACGCCGACCACTTCATCGCGGTGCACCTGTCCGAGATGCCGTTGGGTGGCGTCTACTCGAAGGTCAGCGCGGCCTCGCGGGCCAACCCGGACGATGCCGCGCTCGCCGCCGAGGTGCAGACGTCCTTCCAAGGCACGACACTGCGTGGCCTGCTGCTGGAGGCGTACGCGTTCTCGGTGTTCGCGACGATCGCACTCTGGGCCGGTATCGCGTCGTTCGTTGCCGCCGCACTGCTCCTGATCCTGGTCGGCTTCGGCTTCTGGCACGCTCGACGGGTGCCCGAGACCGCGGAAGTCCTGGCCCGCGCCAAGACCACCGCGACGCCGGTCACCGCCTGACATCGGCAACACCCGTCAGGTAAGCCAAGCGGCCCCACGCGCCAGCGAGGGGCCGCTTCGCGCGAGGTGAACGGGTCTGCCGACCGTACCCGCCGGGTCATTGGGCCCTCACCCCACAGCGGATCCGCGCCCGCTCCGGTGCGCTCCGAGGCTGTGAACCACGGACAGTCACCGCATATGCGCGCCCGGTGCGATTCTGCTCGATCGGGATCCCGGCATCGACGGGACGGCTGATCCACGCATATATTTTCGACGATGCAACCGATGCCGACACGAGATGCTGGAACTCCCGCCCACGCCGGCGGGGACAGCTCATCGCGGGGACCGGCCGGAGCCCCCGCTGCGCTGCATCATGAGTTCGTCGGCGACTGGGGCTTTCAGCCGATCGTGCCGGACCGGGCGGACCGTGGCCACGACTCTTCATGGTCATTTCGTTCTGGTTCATGCTTGCCGTCTCGATCGAGTTGTGGTGGCTGGACACCCCACTGCGCTCGGTGCACGGCACCGCCGCCGTGCTTACCGAGAGCGGTCGCGTCACCGGGATGGCCGCCGGGTTCTTCCTGCTGACGCAGATCCTTCTGATGAGCCGGATCAGCGTGCTGGAGCGATCCATCGGATCGCACGACCTGCTGGTTTGGCATCGCACGCTCGGCGCCGCGGTGGTCGTCCTGGTCGTCGCTCACGTTGTCCTGATCACGTTCGGCTATGCCGGCGAGGCCGGAATCCCCGTCTTCGTTCAGACCGGACGGTTGTGGAACGCACCGACCGCGATGATCAGTGCGTACGTCGCGACCGGCCTACTCGCGACCATCGGGCTGCTGGCCATCAGATCCGTACGCAGCCGTATGCCGTACGAGCTGTGGTACTACCTGCACCTGTCGAGTTACCTCGTGCTGCTGCTCGCCTACGGCCATCAGTTCGCGGCCGGCCAGGAACTCAGCAAGGGTGGATTCGGGCA
Organism: Micromonosporaceae bacterium; assembly: GCA_036566005.1. Lineage (GTDB taxonomy): Bacteria > Actinomycetota > Actinomycetes > Mycobacteriales > Micromonosporaceae > DASQPR01. Next base: position 2,926 of record DATCXD010000158.1, read on the forward strand.
CTGGTACTGGGTCGCGCTCTACGCGGTAACCGTCACATGCGTGGTGTGGGGGCGGCTGATCCGACCGATCCGGCTGAACGCGCGCCACCGCCTGCGAGTGGCCGACGTCGTTGCCGAGGCTGGCGACATGGTGTCGATCTACATCACCGGACGGCGTCTGGAAGACCTGGACGTGCGGGCGGGGCAGTACTTCCGGTGGCGCTTCCTCGCGCGTGGCTGCTGGTGGCAGGCCCATCCGTTCTCCCTGTCCGCGGCCCCGAACGGACGTTGGCTGCGGCTGACCATCAAGGTGGTCGGCCAACACACGTCGGATCTGCGCCGGCTTCGACCGGGCGTCGCGGTATTCGCGGAAGGCCCGTGGGGCATCTTCACCGCGGACCAGCGCCGCCATCCGGCCGCTCTGTTGATCGCCGGCGGCAGCGGCATCGCGCCGATCCGCGCGCTGCTGGAAGAACTGCCCACCGGTACGATCATCATCTACCGCGCGCGCTCCCTCGACGACCTCGTGTTCCGTGACGAACTCGAATGGCTGGCCGACAATCGCGAGGCCCGACTCTGGTACGTGCTCGGCTCGCGCGACGATCCGGGGCCGCGACGGGCGTTCTCCGTGGCCGGCATGCGCGAGCTGGTGCCGGATGTCAAACGGCGCGATGTCTACCTGTGCGGGCCGCCCGGCCTGGTCGAGACGTCGCTAAAGGCGCTCAAGCCGCTGCGCATCCGGCGCCGGCAGATTCACATGGATCCGTTCGAGTTCTAGGTGAGGAGTTCGAATTGCGTCGTGCCACCGCGGCAATCCTCGGCACCGTCACCGGCGCCGGCCTGTTGGTGGGGGCCAAGGTCGGCAACATGCCGTTCGCGCCATCGGGTGCTGCCACCGCGACCCTCGTGGCCGGCCCCCGTGGCGAGACCGGAACCGCATCGCCCGATGAGTCGATGGGCGGCTCGGCCTCTGCCGTTAGTGCGTCCCCCCGAGGCCATGCCTCAGCGAAGCCTGCAGCGCCCGCCGCGCACGCGTCGGCTCCGTCGACGAAATCGACGTCGAAGCCGCCCGCGGCGCCGACGCCCAAGCCGACGCCGGCCGGCCCGCGCGACGGCACGTACAAGGCATCGTCGAGCGAGCGGTACGGGACCCTCACGCTGACGGTTTCGATATCCGGGCATCGGATCATGGCGATCACGGACGCCTACGACTCTCGCTCGCCGGAATACTGCACGAAGGCGTGCCCCACGCTGCGCTCCGAGGCGCTCGCCGCGCAGAGCGCCAAGATCGCCACGGTGTCCGGCGCCACCTACACCTCCGACGCGTACAAGGCCGCGTTGAGCGCGGTGTTGAAATCGGCCGGGTGAGCGTGGCGGAGGCGGTGCATCGGGTGGAAATGCTTATGGGCACGGCGATCGCCGTGGACGTCGCGCACGCACCGTCCGATGTGGACGTGAGGGCGTCGGTGGCGAAGGCCTTCGCGTGGTTCGATGCGGTGGATCGCCGATTCAGCACGTACAAGCCGGATAGCGAAGTCTGCCGCATCGACCGCGGTGAGCTGCGGCCGGAAGACTTCTCCGACGACATGCGTACGGTCCTCGACGCGAGCGAACAGATGCGGGTCCGTACCGGCGGTTACTTCGACGTGTACGCGAACCGCCATCTCGACCCGTCGGGCTACGTCAAGGGCTGGTCCGTGCAGGTCGCGTCGGACCGTCTGCTCGCGGCCGGAATCGTGAATCACTGCATCAACGCCGGTGGCGACGTCCGGGTCCGGGGCGTGTCAGACGACGGCGAACCGTGGCGCGTCGGCATCCGCCATCCCTGGCAACCGGACAAGGTCGCATGGGTCGTCGCCGGATCCGATCTGGCGGTGGCGACGTCCGGGACGTACGAGCGCGGTCTTCATGTGATCGACCCATTTACCGGGCAGCCCGCGTCCTTCCTGCGGTCCGTCACGGTCACCGGTCCGGACCTGGCGGTCGCCGACGCGTACGCCACCGCGGCCGTAGCGATGGGCGACCGCGGTCTGAGTTGGCTCGCCGCGCTGGACGGCTATGAGAGCGCGGCCGTCACGGAGCGCGGCGATGCGTTCCGGTCCGACCGCCTGCCGGCGGTGTCCGTGACCCGCGACGGCGAACCGGCCTCATCGTTGCGCGGTGGTCCCGGCCAGGCTGAGTAGCGCCTGCCCCCAGTCGCGAGCGCGATCGATCTCGTGGGGGAGGAGCGGTCCGGTGGCCGATTCGACGAGGAAACGCTGCGGCGGGGCGACGGTGCGGGCGCCGCGATGCTCCAAAGATCGGCGGGTCGTACGGGCCGCATGGTCGAGCATGCGAAGCACGCTCGGGTGGTTCAATCGCGTGTCGAACACGGCCGCCGCCGTCCCTCGCGTAATCCGCAGCGCGGCGATCCATTCCCGGAGCCCCGTCTGCGCGGCCGGCGGCGCTTCCTCGTATTGGGTCTCGGCCTGCCGGCGCGACCTGGGCCGCGTCATGCCCAGTTGGTGGGTCGGGCCGCCGACGACCAGAAGATCGACGCCCTCGATGGACTCGGTGGCCGAACGCACGTCGATGACACTCACGTCGGCACCAGTCCGCAAGCCGGCTCCGATGGCCTCCGCAACCGACTTTGCGTTGCCGAACAGCGTTTCGTAGACGATGAGCGCACGCATGATGGTGTCTCCCTCCGCCGGGCCGCCAGACGGCCTGATCCGCCGAGCCCGTTGCCCGATCGCCGGCGGGATGGTTGGCACGTCAGCCGGTCCCGTACACATTCAGGATCCGTCGTGTGCGACGGCGGCGCGAGGGGCGAACGGCCCCCGGCCGACGGGCTGGCCGGCCCGGCAGCGATTCGTCGCCAGCCGGTCGCCCAAACCGTCACATCGCCGGTTTGGTCCGCTCGACACCACACAGGCTGAGGCGGCGACGCCCGTTCGGGCCTACGCGGACGTTCGCTTCGGCCCGACGTCGTCGTGCGGCCAGGCGTTGGTGTGCCGCGCGTAGCCCAGTGTCGGGTGGCAGGATCCGAGGAGTGACGAGCCGAGCGGCCGGCCGTCGGTCATGCTGGCGGGCATCGAACGTGGTCGGCCGCTTGCGGTTGTCGGGACGGGGTCGGTACGCGCCCGGGCCCGCCGCGCCGGGAACCGAGTCTGATCGCCTTGGAGAGGGGACGGCCGTGGCCGGAGACGGACATACGCGAGCGCTCGCCAGCGCAGCCGAGGCGGCCGGCGCGGCGCCGTCCATTCACAACACCCAACCGTGGCATTGGCGGATCCACGACGGAGTGGCTGACCTCTTCGCCGATCGGCGACGGCAGTTACTCGCCTCCGATCCCGATCGACGCCTGCTGATACTGAGCTGCGGCATGGCGTTGCATCACGCCCGCATTGCCCTGGCCGCCGAGGGCATGGCAGTAGGCGTCGAACGGATTCCGGATCCACGAGACGTCGATCACCTGGCGACGGTGTCGATCACCGGATCCGTGCCGGTGACGCCGGCCGCGATGCGATTGATGCAGACCGCCGAGTTCCGCCACACCGACCGTCGACCGTTGCTCGACGAACCCGTACCGCCGGCGGCGCTGACCGCGCTCCACTCGGCCATCGCCGGGTCGCCGGTCCGTCTCAACGTCCTCGACCGTGATCGGATGATCGAACTGGCGGCGGCAACGGACCGCTCGCAATCGAACGAGATCCACGACGACGAGGTTCGCGCCGAGCTGCAGGCCTGGACGACCGGCGATCATCCGGCCGGCACCGGCATTCCGGACTCCGCGATTCCGCAACGGCCGCTGCAAACGACCGTTCCGAGCCGTGAATTCGGGCACCCGGGAACGTTGCCGACGGCGGCTACCCACGATTCGGCCGCGTCCTACGCCATCTTGTATGGAGGCAACGACGATCCACGTGCGTGGCTCGAAGCGGGCGAAGCGTTTTCCGCCCTATGGCTCGCGGCGACCGAGTTGTCGGTCGCGGTGTTGCCGCTGTCCGCGGCTATCGAGACGCCCGCCGAGCGCCTCGCGTTGCGGCGGATCCTGGGTGGTGTGGGCTATCCGTATCTCGCGATGCGGCTCGGCAT
>DATCXD010000166.1:0-6950 GCA_036566005.1 Micromonosporaceae bacterium
GGCGGCAGCCATTCGGCGGCCGGCTCTGGAACGACAGTTCTGAACATCGGCATGCCGAATGGGCCCCAAACCAACAACAGCAACCCGTTCGTCAGCTCGTCCGCGGGTGCCTCGCTCGGCTACCGCTACATGATCTACGAGCCGTTGGTCATGACGAACCCGGTCAAGCCGGCCGATCCGGGCAAGCCGTGGCTCGCCACCAAGTGGACGTGGTCGAACAACTACCAGGCGCTCGCGCTCACCATCCGGGACAACGTGAAGTGGTCCGACGGCCAGGCGATGACAAGCGACGACGTGGCCTACACGTTCCAACTGCTCAAGGGCAGCCCCGCGCTGAACTCCAACGCGATCGCGATCGACACCGTATCGGCCAGCGGCAGCACCGTGAACCTCACCTTCAAGGGCTCGCAGTTCGTCAACCAGACCAAGATCCTCAACCAGTTCATCGTGCCGAAGCACATCTGGTCGACGATGAAGGACCCGGCCACGGACACCGATCAGAACCCGATCGGCACCGGTCCGTACGTCCTGAAGACATTCACCGCGCAGACCATCACGCTTACCGAGCGCACCTCGGGCTACTGGCAGGCCCTACCCAAGGTGAAGGAACTGCGCTACACGTCCTACAGCGGCAACGACACGCAGACCACCGCGCTCGCCAATGGTGCCGCGGAGTGGAGCTTCGTCTTCATCCCGAATTACAAGGCCGTCTTCACCAGCAAGGACCCGGCGCACTACAAGGTCTGGTTCCCGCCGACGCTCGGCATCCACGGCCTGTGGTTCAACACGACGAAGGCGCCGCTTTCCGACCCGATCCTGCGCCGCGCCATCGGCATGGTGATCAACCGGGCCGACATCTTCAACCAAGGTGAGGCGGGCTACTTCTACCCGCAGGTCACCAACGTCACCGGCATCCCGACGCCGGCCGGCAACTCGTTCATAGCGTCGCAATACCAGGGCAAGGACCAGTCGGTCGACGTGGCCGGGGCCAAGACTCTGCTGCAATCCGGTGGCTACACGCTCAACGGCAGCACCCTGACCAAGAACGGCAAGCCCGTCACGTTCACGCTGTCCGACCCGGCCGGCTGGTCCGACTACCAGACCGACCTGTCGATCATCCAGGACAACTTGAAGCAGATCGGCATCACCGCCAAGGTTGACAAGGCGAACCAGGATGCCTGGACGAAGAACGTCGACACCGGCAACTTCGACGCGGTCCTGCACTGGACGAACGGTGGTGCGACGCCGTACGACCTGTACGAGAACGTGATGGACGGCGCCATCCTCAAGCCAGTGGGCACCGGTGGCGTGGCCGGCAACTACGGCCGCTTCTCCAGCCCGCAGGCGACCACGGCCCTGCAGCAGTACGCGAACGCGAGCGACGAGGCGACACGCACCGCCGCGCTCAACACGCTGCAGGACCTCATGGTCAATCAGATGCCGATGGTCCCGCTCATGGCGGCGAACTCCGGCGGCGAGTACAGCACGAAGAACTGGGTGGGTTGGCCCGATGACAGCAACGGGTACGCGTCGGGTCAGCCGACCGTGCCCACCTCGCTCGATGTCGTCCTGCACCTGACCCCGGCTAAGTAAACAATTCGGTGACCCGTCCGGGCGGCCTCGGTCGCCCGGACGGGGCGCGCATTCGACAGGGCTCGGGGAGAACGGACGCGCGGATGACGGCAACGATCAGTAGGACGCCCGCCACCGATGAGGTGGTGCTGGAGGCGACCGGCCTCACCAAACACTTCCCGGTGCGGAGACGCGGGCGCGACCTGGCCCGTGGGCCGGCGCGGCGGGTACACGCCGTCGACGACGTCGACATCGCGCTGCGACGAGGGCGCGTCACCGCCCTGGTCGGCGAATCCGGCTCGGGCAAGTCAACGGTGGCCCGGCTGCTCGGCCAGCTGTATCCGCGAACATCCGGCGACATCCGGCTGCACGGCACGTCCAGCCGCGTCCGGGGCGGCCGCAAATTCCGCGAGTACTGCCAGCGGGTGCAACTGATCTTCCAGGATCCGTTCGCCTCCTTGAACCCGGTGCATACCGTCCGGTATGACCTGACCCGGGCTCTTCGCGTACACCACCACGCCGGCCGTACGAAGGCCGATCTCGAGACGGCCCTCGCCGAGTTGCTGGGTCAGGTGAGCCTGACGCCGGCCGAGCGCTACCTGTCGAAGTTCCCGCATGAGCTCTCCGGCGGCCAGCGCCAACGCGTCGCGATCGCCCGCGCGCTCGCCGCCCACCCCGAAGCGCTTCTCGCCGACGAGCCCGTGTCGATGCTCGACGTGTCGATCCGGCTCGGGGTGCTGAACCTGCTGCGCGATCTCAAGGAGCAGATGCACCTCGCGATCCTCTACATCACCCACGACATCGCCTCGGCGCGCTACTTCGCCGACGAGACCCTCGTGATGTACGCCGGACGGATGGTCGAGGGTGGCGACAGCGAGACGGTCACGCAGTCGCCCGGCCACCCGTACACCCGACTCCTGATCGCCTCGGCGCCCGATCCCGACCAGATCACCGGCACCGCCGAGCGGTTTGCCACCACCGACAGGGGTGAACCGCCGAGCCTGATCGACCCGCCGACGGGTTGCCGATTCCACCCCCGGTGCCCGTTTGCCATGCGTCGCTGTGTCGCCGACCTGCCGCCACGCATCGAGATCGGCGACGCACCCGACCATTGGGCGGCGTGCTGGTTGTTCGATGCGGACACCGTAGCGGCCGACCCACCCGGCTCGGCCGCGACGTCACCGACGAGCGCCATCGCGCCGACGTCGCCCCCGCCCGTGCCGGCCGCGCGGGTGATGCCCCAACCGAGCGCTCCGGCCGACGACGCCGGTGGCGATCCGACCGACGGAGGAGAGGCGGTGACCCGATGAGATTCCTGGTGCAGCGCCTCGCTTTCTATGTGTTCACCGCGTGGGCCGCGATCACGCTCAACTTCTTCATTCCTCGCATGATCCCGGGCGATCCCGTGCTGTCACTCGTGGCCCGGTTCCAGGGTCAGATGAGCACGCAGGCGATCCACTCGCTCTACATCCTCTTCGGGCTCGACAAGAAGGAGAGCCTGTGGCACCAGTACCTCGACTACTGGGGCCAACTTTTTCACGGTGACCTCGGACTGTCGTTCACGTTCTTCCCGACGCCGGTCTCCGAGGTCCTCAGGCAGGCGCTGCCCTGGACAATCATGTTGGTCGGCGTCACCACGGTGATCAGCTTCATCCTCGGCACGAGCCTTGGCGTCCTCGCCGGCTGGCGTCGTGGCAGCTGGGTCGACGCGGTGTTGCCGGTCACCACGTTCCTGTCGTCCGTGCCGTACTTCTGGGTCGGCCTGATCCTGATCACGCTGCTCGCCGGGAACGGCGGACTCTTCCCGTCGTCGGGCGGGTTCGACCCTGGCGTCGTGCCAAGTTGGACATCCGGATTCATCGGGAGCGCGATCTATCACAGCCTGCTGCCGGCGATCACGATCGTGCTGACATCGATGAGCGGCTGGATCCTGTCGATGCGCAACATGATGGTGACGGTCGCGGCCGAGGACTATATCACCGTCGCGCACGCCAAGGGGCTTTCCGAGCGCCGGGTCAGGTGGAGCTACGCGGCCCGCAACGCCCTGCTGCCCAACGTCTCTGGCTTCGCGCTCGCGCTCGGATTGGTGGTCGGTGGCGCGTTCCTGGTCGAGATCGTGTTCTCTTACCCCGGCATCGGGTACGAACTGCTGCAGGCGGTCGGCTCCAACGACTATCCGCTGTTGCAGGGGATCTTCTTGGTGATCACGTTGTCGGTGTTGGTGGCGAACCTACTGGCCGATGTCGTCTACCTGCTGATCGACCCGCGCACGCGCAGGGAGGGCTGAGCCGTGGCGATATCGACCACCGATCTGACCGCCGTCGCCAGCAACACCACGGCCGACCCGACCCGGCCACCGAGCCGGCGCCACTTCCGCTTCATCGCGAACCCGAAGGCCGCGATCGGTCTCGTCGTGATCGCGATCTACCTGATCTTCGCCGTGATCGGGCCGTGGGTCGCGCCGTACGATCCGAACGCGCGCAGCAACGATCTGGTGAAGGCGCCGTCGGCCCATCACTGGTTCGGCACGACCCACCTCGGGCAGGACATCTTCAGCCAGGTGCTGGTCGGCACGCGGAGCGTCGTCTATGTCGGCTTCGTGGCCGGAATCGTGGCGACCGTACTGTCGATCGCCATCGGTGTCACCGCTGGCTACCTCGGCGGCGTCGTCGAGGACACGCTGTCGGTCGTCGCGAACGTCTTCTTGGTGATTCCGGCGCTCCTGCTCATCATCATCATCACCACCACCGTGGAGAGCGCGGGCGACGGTACGGTCGCTTTGATCATTGGGTGTACGTCGTGGGCGTGGGGCGCGCGCGTGTTGAGAGCCCAGACGCTCTCGCTCCGACATCGCGACTACGTCGAGGCGGCCCGAGCGACCGGTGAACGTACGTGGCGGGTCGTTGCCTTCGAGATCCTGCCGAACCTGACCGCGGTCATCGCCAGCAATTTTGTGGGCACCGTGCTCTTCGCCGTGATGAGCGAGATCACGCTCGCCTTCATCGGCATCTCCGGCCAGTCGAACTGGAACTGGGGCACGATCCTCTTCTGGGCGCAGAGCCAGCAGGCACTTGACCAGGGCGCCTGGTGGTGGTTCGTCCCGGCCGGCCTCGCGATCGCTGTCCTCGGTACCGCGCTCTCGCTGGTCAACTTCGGCATCGACGAGTTCGTCAACCCGCGGCTGCGTGACAGCGGCGGCCACAAGATCCGTACGCGGCGGGGAACGGCGTGGATGCGGGTCGGCTTCACGCCGGTCGTCCGCGACGAGGATCTCGTCGGCCCGCGGGGTCGCCGTCGCGACGTGGCGGAACCCCTCGTCGAAGGCGCGACCACGGTCAATTTCGGCACCATGGGAGGTGACCGGTGATACCGCCGATGCGTAGCGCAGCCGCGAGGCGTCGTGAAATAGGCACGGTTATCGCGCAGCGTCCGGTGCTCGAGATCAAGAACCTGAACGTCGACTACGGCTTCGGGCCCGGTGCCGTACGCGCGGTCAACGACGTAACGCTGACGCTGCACCGGGGCGAAGTCCTCGGGCTCGCCGGTGAAAGCGGCAGCGGCAAGTCGACGCTGGCGTACGGACTGACCCGGTTGCTGCCGCCGCCGGGCATCGTACGCGGCGGCGAGGTGATCTATCACCCGAGCGAGGGCGACGCCTACGACGTGCTGTCGTTGAGCGACAACGAGTTGCGAGCGTTCCGCTGGGCGCAGATGTCGATCGTCTTTCAGGGCGCGATGAACTCGCTCAACCCGGTGCACAAGGTGTCCACCCAGATGATGGACGCCCTCAAGGCACACGATCCCAAGATGTCCGGCCTTGCTCGGCTCGACCGAGCCCGGGAGCTGTTGGGTCTCGTCGGGATCGCGGCCGATCGCCTGGACAGCTATCCGCACCAGCTGTCCGGCGGCATGCGGCAGCGCGTGATGATCGCGATGGCGCTGGCGTTGGAGCCGCAAGTCGTCATCATGGACGAGCCGACGACCGCGCTCGACGTGGTGATGCAGCGGCAGATCCTCGCGCAGTTGGTCGAACTCCGTCAGCGGCTCGACTTCTCGGTGCTGTTCATCACGCACGACCTGTCGCTGCTGGTCGAATTCTCCGATCGGATCGCCATCATGTACGGCGGGCGCATCGTCGAGGAGGCGCCGGCCGGCACGCTCTATCGCGACGCGCTGCACCCCTACAGCGACGGGCTCCTGCACTCGTTCCCGGCGCTGCGTGGCGCCCGGCGCGAGCTCACCGGCATACCCGGGTCGCCGCCCGATCTGCGGGCGATGCCGGGCGGCTGCTCGTTCCATCCCCGTTGCCCGAAGGCGTTCGAGCCGTGCGCGACCGACCTGCCGGTGCTCGGTCAGCCCGTGGCGGCGAGTGGCGGCAGCACCGAGGCGCGTTCCGTCGCGTGCTGGTTGCACGAGGTACGCCCCGGCCGCTGACACATCTCCATCAGGTCCGGTAATCCGGCACGAAACAATCCCGACACCACAGCGAGAGGCTCCGACGCCGCGATGACGGCGCTGCTTCCCGGCGTACCCACGCGTCGTTGACGAGCGCGACCACCACGAACCTGACCGATACAGGGGGGAGCTATGCAGACCACCAGCCGCAGTGAAGCGCAGCCGCAAGGCGCATCAAACAGCCGCAGCGAAGCGCAGCCGCAAGGCGAAGGTGTCAGCGGGACCGCCGCGGCCGTCGCGGTCGTCGACCGGCTGACCGGTCCGTTCCGGTGGGGCGTCGCGACGTCCGCTTACCAGATCGAGGGGGCCGCGGCCGAAGTCGGCCGCACCGCGTCCATCTGGGACACCTACTGCCGGGTGCCCGGCGCCGTGGCGAACGGCGACAACGGCGACATCGCCTGCGACCACTACCACCGGATGCCAGCCGACGTAGCGATGATCGCCGAACTCGGTGTCGACACCTACCGCTTCTCGGTGTCATGGCCGCGCGTGCAGCCGGGTGGTCGCGGCCCGGTCAACGCGGCCGGCCTGGCGTTCTACGACCGGCTCGTCGACGAGCTGCTCAGCAAGGGCGTCGACCCGTGGCTCACGCTGTATCACTGGGATCTGCCGCAGGAACTGGAGGACGCCGGCGGTTGGCCGGCCCGCGAGACGGCCGAGCGGTTCGCCGACTACGCCATGCTCGTCTTCGATGCGCTTTCCGATCGGGTACGGGTGTGGACGACGCTCAACGAACCGTGGTGCTCGGCGATGCTGGGCTATGCGTACGGCGTGCACGCGCCCGGCCGCCGGGACCTCGGGGACGGGATCGCGGCCGCCCACCATCTGCTCCTCGGCCACGGTCTGGCCACGCAGCGGATGCGAGCCGCCGCGAGCGCGGCCGGTCTCGATGTGGAGCTTGGCATCACGGTCAATCTCGGCAG
>DATCXD010000173.1:0-2135 GCA_036566005.1 Micromonosporaceae bacterium
CGCGGTTCGACTCGGTGCGAGGCCGCCGATGAGCCTCGTCCTGATCGCCTTCATCGGCGGTGTGTTGTGGATCGGTGGCGCCGTGGCGCTCATTGTCGGCATGGTCGGCACGACCAAGCCGGCCGGTCCCCCGAGCGCGAGCGACAATGCCGTCAGCCGATTCTGGAACGGTCCCGGACGGACCGCGGCGGCGCGGCGTCGCCATCGGCTGATTTTGGTCGCCGGCGTCGTGGCCGGCATCCTTGCCTACGTCGTCACGAAACTGCCGATCGCCGGGCTCCTCGTGGCGGCGGCCGTGCCCGGCGCGCCGTGGCTCTTCACGGTCGGCAACGCCGAACGGGACCGCATCGACCAGATCGAGGCGATCGGCGAATGGGCTCGACGCCTGAAGGACATCTCGGCCGTCGGCACCGGCCTCCAGCAGGCGATCGTTGCCAGTTCCGCGACGGCACCACATGCGATCGCCGACGACGTACGCGATCTCGCCGTACGGCTGCAGGCCGGACTCGACGCCCGCGAGGCGCTGATGCTGTTCGCCGACGCCATCGGTGACCCGGTTTGCGACCAGGTCGTCGCGGCTTTGATCCTGCACCTGTCCGATCGTGGCGATCGTCTCGGCGAGGTCTTGATCGCGATCGCCGGTGCCGCGAGCGCCGAGGTCGCGACCCGTCGCGAGGTGGAGGCAAAGCGGACCCAGTCGCGTTTCGGCGTCAAGTTCTTGACCATCACGACAGTGCTTGCCCTGGCGTACGGAATCGTCCGGCCGAGCTACATGGCGCCCTACCGCTCGCCGGTCGGCCAATTCGTCATGGCCCTGCTCGCCCTGCTGTTCATCGGCGTCCTCCTGTGGGTCCGCAAGATGAGCCAGCCCGAGCCGGCGCCGCGGTTCCTCAATACTCCCGGGCAGCGTACGGGCGGCCAAGGCGTGGCCGGCCAGCGGACGGAGGCGACACGATGAACGTCGCGTGGCAGCTTCCGCTCGCGCTGCTCGGCGGCGCAGTGGTCGGCATGGGCGTATTCGCCGTCATTCGCGAGCTGTTGCCGGCCACTCCTTCGCTCGGTCCGACGCTGGCCCGACTCCAGCCGTCGCTCGACGCGCCAGCGTCCATGCTGGTCGAGCCATCGCTCGGTCCGTGGGGGTGGTTGGCTCACATCGCGCCCGTGCCCGCCGCCGACCTCTCGATCCTGGGCAAGCGGAAGGACGCTTACCTCACCTCGATTGCGACCTCGGCCCTATCCGGTCTGATCGCGCCCGGCGTTCTCGCCGCACTGCTGGCCCTGGCCGGCATCCACGTTCCTATCATCGTCCCGGTCCTGCTCGGCATCGCCTGTGCGTTCCTCTTCGGCCTGCTGGCCCGGGGCGAGGTCGGCCGCAAGGCAACCGAAGCCCGGCGTGAGTTCAGCCGAGCATTCGTCACGTACCTCGACCTGGTCGTGCTCGAACTGACCGCGGCCGGGCCGGTGCAGGCGCTCGAAGCGGCCGTGAAGATCTGCCACGGCTGGGTGTTCGACCGGATTGGCGAGGCCCTGACGCAGGCGCAGCTGCAGATGACGTTCCCCTGGGATCAGCTGCGCATCCTCGGTGAAGAGATCGACGTCATCGAACTGCAGGATTTCGCGTCGATCATGCACTCGGCCGGCGACTCGGGCGCCCACGTGCAGCAGACCTTGCGAGAACAGGCGGCCGCTCTACGCGACCGCCTGCGGACGGATGCTCTCGCTCGCGCCGAGTCGGTCAGCGCGAAGCTCGAAATGCCGGCCGCGTTCCTGGTGATCGTCCTGGCGATCTTCATGATCTATCCGCTGATCGCCAGGCTGAAGAAGTAGCACCAGTCCAGGGGTTTCACCCCGGAGCCCCCCGTGAAAGGAGAACCACCCCATGTTCCTCCAGCTGTACGTAGCCGCCGCGACGCGGTGGAGAGAGCTGACCCACCCCGATGAGTCCGACCGCGGCGACTCCCCCGTGCCGACGGTCATCATGTGGGTCGGCATCGCGGTGGTCGCGGTCGGCCTCATCACCTGGGTCGGCATGTACGTGACGGGCTATGCGAACCACACCCCGACTAATGTCCCGAATCCTGGGGCACCGACCCCGTCTCCGTGATCGGAAGGCCGACACACGCGCTATCGGATCC
>DATCXD010000194.1:0-3744 GCA_036566005.1 Micromonosporaceae bacterium
TGGCGGCCATCGGCACCAGCGGTTCGGTCCTGTGGACGCTCCTACCGATCGCCGTGTTCGTTGCCGCGTTCGCTCCGGACGCGATCTCGTTCGCCGCCGGGCAGGCCGCGTTCACGGTTGTCGTGATCATCCTGTTCAACATCATCGCGCCGCAAGGTTGGCGGATCGGCGTCCTGCGCATCGAAGATGTCGCGCTCGGGTGCGGCGCCGCGCTCGTGGCCGGTGCGCTGTTCTGGCCCAGGGGAGCGGGCGCGGCACTCAGCTCGGCACTGGCCGAGTCCTATCGACGGTCGAGCCAATATCTGCGTGCTTCGGTCGACTTCGTCGCCGTATGGCACCCATCGGCGCCGCAGATGCACGGCGGCGCCCACGCAGCGAGCCTTCGGCTCGACGACGCACTGCGTCAATACCTCGCCGAGCGAGGGGCCAAGCACGTACAACTCGAAGGCATCACCGCACTCGCGAACGGTGCCACCCGTCTGCGCCTCGCCGGCTCCGCGGTCATCGGCCTCGCCGCCTACCGGGAAGCGGCGCCGGCGGTCGCCGACCCGGCGCTAGATGGGCCGATCGCCGCGTTGCGGGGCCGGACGAACAACATCACGTCGTGGTACGCCGAGCTGGCCGACGTGCTTGACGGCGTACGAGACTCGGCGCCAACCGTGACCGACGATTCGCCCGACGAGTCGTTCCTAGACATCGTGCTGCCGGCGGTCGACCGGTGCGGGGATCCGGACCGGGCCGCGTGGGCCGAGCGTTTGCTGTGGTCCGGCCAGTACGTTGGCGACGTCAGCCAGGTGCGGCCGGGGCTGATCGCGCCGGCGAATGAGGTCGGCGTTCGCCGCAAGATGCCGTGGTGGCATCTGTAGGCCCAGGCGGCCGCACGAAAGGCTGCCCAGATCACGAGTGACGGCTAGACGAACGCCCGCAGGAGCCGTTCGCAGCGGATCGGATCCTCGGTCAGGCCGGCATCGAGACACCAAAGCCAATAGTCGACCGTACGGAAAACGACCGCGTCTCGCGCCCGGTCGCGGTCCACTCCGGACGCCCGTACAGCGATGTCGAAGCACGCCACGATCGCTTCTGCGTCGGCGATCTCGTCGAGTCGCGTCCAGATCGCCCGCGCGAGGTCATAGGCGATATCGCCGCGCAGCAGTACCGGATCGACAACGAGCCATGGCTCGCGCCGGCCACGCAGCACCTGGGCCGAGTGCAGGTCGGCGTTCACCGCGGTCTCGGTGTTGCTCCACTCGGCCGACAGGCGCTCCGCCGCGACCGTCGCCGCGGCCAGGAACGTCCGGTCGACCGATGGTTCCAGCTCCGTCTGGAGGCGTGACAACTCGGCGGCACGGTCGGCGACGAGTGCGGTCGTCGACCGTACGTCCGCCGGCGCCGGCACCGCGAGCCGGCGCATCATCAGGCCGATGACCTCCATCGACTCATCGACGGGCACGGTCGCCAGCGACTCGACGGACAGTCGCTCCAACACCATCGCACCGGCGTCGACGTCGTCGAGGATGAGCCGGACCGATCCACGGCCGTCCCAGAACCGCAGGGCGCGTACGAGTTCGGCGACGTCGGATCCTGGTGGCGTCATCCGCAGCACGAGCGGCTCGCCGCTCCGATCCACCGGCAGCACGATCGCGTTGGAACCGTGGACCGGCGGTCCGACGATACGCAGCCCCCATCGATCGCACTGCATGTCGATCTTGCGGGGGAGAGAGGTGAGCCAGTGGTTGCCCTCCGCCCGCCACCTCGGCATCGCGGCGAACGATGGCGGCACTGTCACGCCGGCCGAGCACTGGTCGTCGTCACGCACGTCGACCAAGGTAGCCCGACGTGTCCGCGTCAGCGTCAGCGATCCTGAATGACCGAAAGCCAATTGCCTGCCGGGCCGTCGTGCTTCTCCATGGACACGCCACGCCGGACGAGTTCATCGACCACCTCGGCGATCCGGACCGGGCCACGTGGGCCGAGCGCCTGCTGTGGTCCCGCCAGTACGTTGGCGAAATCAGCCAGATGCGGCCGGGTCTGTCGCACAGGCGAACGAGATTCGGTATGCGGCGCACGATCGCCGCCAACCGCCTGCCTCGGCGGGCAACGTAGGTGACTGGTCGCTGCACATGGCCTGGGTTCACGACGTCGGGAGCTGGCCGCGAGCGACGGTGATGGGTATGTCGTGCGCGTTCTCCGCTAGTCCGGCCAAGGCTCCTGCAGCTGGATGGTGATCACTGAGGGCAGGATCTTGGTGTACCTGTCAGGCTGGCCGGTCAGGATAAACGCGTCGGTGCGTACCGCCAGCATCGTCAGATCCGAGTCGGCGAGGTCATGAAGCGCGTTCGGCTCCGGCCGGGTCAAGTCCATGAAGCGCCCCAACCCGCGCCAGTCGAAGGTGGCGGCCGTCACCACGCAGTTGGTATTGGTGCGCAGGATGTCTACCAACCCGACGTCGGCGCCCAGTGCGAGCGCCTCGGCCAGGCTCGCCGTGGTGACAGCGAAGGCTTCCATCTCGCCGTCGAAGTCGCCGATGATCTCACCGACGGTCTCGTGCAGCCCGAAGGCGCAGATCGCCGAGGCATCGAGGATGAGCCGGATCGACGGCCCGCCCTCGGCGTCGTCCGGCTGGCTCACACAGCCCAGCCCATCTTCCGACGCACCTCATCACGAGCATCCCGGCTGGCCTCTGCCCGCGCTGCGGCCTCGGCCAGCTGCTCCCGCACCCACTCCCGGGCGCGCTCGCGCCGCTCCTCGGTCAGCGGCACGCCATGGGCGCGCTCGTAGGCGGTCGCCTCGGCGTCGCGTGCCATCTTGCGGCGCACCAGCCGGTTCACCTCGGCCGAAGCGTTCTCGTGCTGGCTGAGGTACTCCACCACGTCATCGGCGAGGTAGAAACTCTTGTTCCGTCCCATGTCTAATACACTACCGGCGGATCTCTATTACATCTACGCAGACACCGCGCGTGCGGGCGGCGCGACCTGTGCACCCTGCCGATCAACATTCGATAATGGACATTATGTCAATCTGAAACGCGCGGTTGGTCGCCTCGAGCCAGGCTATTCGGCGTGTCCTTGCCACCAGCTACCAGTGCGCGATCGTCGACGAATACTGTGGATCTGAGGGCACCTCTCTTTGTCAAGGCATGGGCGGCGAAGAGGTCTCCAAGCGAGAAAGACCCGTTGGCAGCGCCACCGTCGCCACAGTCGCTCGCATAGGGCGATCAGGCGGGTGTGGATAGCGCGGAAGTATGAGCGGACGCGTCGACAAGGCGGGATACCAACGCATCGTAGCGTTCGTGAGTCATGCGGCTGGCTGCTTCGGCGTGCTCGGCGCGTTGGTTTGCCGCGGCCGCGCTGCTCGTCGCGGCGGTCGCGTCGGCCTGGGCGGAGGCCGCCTCGACACGCAAATGCTCGATGACACGTTCGAGTTCGCGAATCCGAGTTTCTGCCTGTTGATGTTGCTCGGTGATCGCAGTGATGCGTTGCTCGTGCGCCGTGTTGGCCGCACCCGCGGCGGTGAGCAATTCGCGCAGATGTGCGCTAGTGGCGTCGGCGAGGTCGGCGCGGCGGCTCAGGTCGTCGATGGTGTGCCGCGCGGCGGTGTACTGCTCGCGGGAGTCCTGCAGCGCGCTTCGCAGTGCGTGCGCTTCGGCGCTCGCCGTGGTGTGACCGTGCTGTGCTTCGGTGGCGGCGCGCGTGGCTGCGGCGGCGTCGGCTTCGGCGATGCCGCGGGCGCGTTGGGCGTCGGCAA
>DATCXD010000196.1:0-7317 GCA_036566005.1 Micromonosporaceae bacterium
GCTAGCCGATGCGATTGGCTACAGCCAGCCGGTTCTGTACAGCCATTTCCCAGACGGCCGCGACGGCATCGTGCGAGCCGTCGCGATCGACGGCTTCGAACGGCTCACGGCCGCGCTGAACGCGGCGCCACGAAGTGCCTCTGTGTCCAAGCGGGTACGGGCCGTCGTCCAGCGCTACATGCGCTTCGCGCGCGACAACCCGGCCGCCTATGAGGCAATGTTCTCGCTGCCGACCGACCTGGGGTTCGCGACCACGGCTGCCCCGGCCCCGCTGCGGCAGGCGTTCGCCGCGATCCAGCGCGCGCTGGCCGACTCCGCCAACGACCTCGAAACCGACACCGAGCTGCTGTGGAGCGCGCTGCACGGCCTCGTCGACCTGCAACGACACGCACGGCTGCGGGCCTCACACGAGGACGCACGCCTGCGCCTGCTCACCCAGCTTTTCAGCAACGACGCGACGTAGCACCAGCGCGAGCGGCGGCCCGGAGCGGCGTAGTTGCGTTGCCCTTAGCCGGAAGCCCGCAATACAAGGTCGGGACACCTTTGCGGTCGCTTAGCCACGGCCGAGGAGCGCGCGTGCGGCGTTTGCGAAGAAGCGCTCGATCTCCGAACCGAAGGGGTTGTCGTGCACCATGTACGTCCACGTCGCGGAAGGTCGTGACAGGCCGATGTCATCCGGTGTCCAGTCAGGACTGTCTATCTCCGCTTCGTCGAACGTCGCCACGGTCTTGTCCTCGGCGGCGGCCATGAACTCCCGGAACGCCGGGATCGCCTCGCGGTGAAATTCATCGAGCGGATCCTGGCGGCCAAGCGCGCGTAGATGCACGCCCTCGCGAATGTCCGCGAGCTTCGCGAGATGGTCGGACCAACCATCGTCGAGCTGGTAGAGCGCGATCAATCGCGCGATTCGGGCGGTCGCCTCGTCACCGATCTCATCCGCCACGTCCGCGTAGCGCTCGCTGCGTTTGCTGATCAGCTCGGCTGCGGCGTCCGTGGTGAGCAACTCCGCGCGCCGGGCCGCGAGCAGTTGTCGTTGGCGCTCGATGAGAACTCCGTACCGCCAGGTGTTGCGGTGGATCTCGAACGAGACGCCCTCAGCGACGCGCTGAGCGTGCGCAACCGCCTCGTCCGCGTCCGGACTCGTTATCCGACCATCCCAATCAGCACGGCCGCCGACGTGTTCCTCGTTCGTGACGACCAACAAGTCCTCGGAGCTGACGAAGAAGACCGAACCGCCCGGATCACCCTGGCGTCCGGCGCGACCGCGGAGCTGGTCATCGACACGGCTGCTGTCGTGCCGGCCGGCTCCGATGATGTAGAGACCGCCCAGCTCCGCGACCGCGTCTCGATCCGCCTCGGTGCTGCCCCCGAGGCGGATGTCGGTGCCGCGACCGGCCATCTGCGTCGAGACGGTCACCGCACCTATGCCGCCGGCTTCGGCGATGATCGCGGCCTCCTCCGCATCGTTCTTCGCATTGAGTACGACACATTCGATGCCCTGTGCCCGCAGGCGTGACGCCAACCGCTCCGACTCGGCGACATCCAGCGTGCCGATCAGCAGCGGGCGGCCGGTCTCATGTGCCTCGGCGACCTCGGCGACCAGCGCAATTTCCTTCTCCTCGGCACTTGCGTATACACGGTCGGGCTCGTCGACGCGGATGCACGGACGGTTCGGCGGGATGACGGCTACCTCGAGACGGTAGAACTCGCGCAGCTGGTCACCGACCTTCACCGCCGTACCGGTCATGCCGCACACGGTCGGATACAACCCGATGAATGCTTGTACGGTGATCGACCCGAGGACCTCTCCTTCGTCCGTCGCGACAAGGCCCTCCTTCGCTTCGACCGCGGCTTGCAACCCGTCCGGCCAACGCCGACGGCGGGCGACCCGGCCGCGAAACTCGTCGACGAGTGCGACCTTGCCGTCGCGCACGATGTAGTCGACGTCCCGAGTGAGTAGCGTCCGCGCGTGCAACGCCTGGTTCACCGCGGTCAGCCGAGGGAGACTGCCCTCGTCATAAAGATCGATGCCACCGAACGCGCGCTCGACGGCGACCGCACCTCGGTTCGTGAGCTGGACGTTGCGACGATCGTCCACGACATTGAAATCCCGGCCGGGCCGCAGCGTCGCGACCAGGGTCGCGGTCGCCGCCACGATACTCTCCTCGTCCGTGTCACCAATGCTTCCGGCGAGCACGAGCGGCACGCGGGCCTCATCGATCAGGATCGAGTCCGCCTCGTCGATGATGACCGTGGACATCGGCGGGAGAACGGATTCGGCCACATCGACGATCAACTGATCCCGCAGGAAATCGAAGCCGGCCTCACTGATCGACACATACGTGACATCGCTTGCGTACGCCGCGACGCGTTCGTCGTGCGTGCTGCCTTCGCCGACCGCGGCCACCGTGATGCCGAGGAGTTCGTAGACCGGTCCCATCCACGTCGCGTCGCGGCGGGCGAGATAGTCGTTGACGGTCAGCACATGTACGCGTGAACCACGTACCACGTGCCCGAACGCTGCGATGACAGCCGCGAGTGTCTTGCCCTCACCGGTTGCCATCTCCGCGACCCGCCCATCGAGCATCGCCATCGCGCCGAACAGCTGGACGTCAAATGCCCGCTCCCCGAGCGCGCGGCGGCCGGCCTCGCGACCCAACGCGCAGACCTCGATAACCTCGTCGGGCGTCAGTGCGGCAACGACGGCTCCGATTTCGGGGTCGATCACATTGGCCGAGTCGGATGGTTCATCCGCATCCGGGTCAGTCATCCCGGATTCGTCGGGGTCGTCCGATTCATCGGCGCCGACCGAGTCGTCGGACACACCTTGGGCGTGGCCAATATTCGAGCGATTTACCGACAACATCGCCAATGCGGCGCTCGTCAGCTCGGCATCGGACCACCCTCGAATCTCGGCCTCGCGGTCCTCGATGTCGCCTATGAGCGCCTCGTACGGCGCAAGGCTGACCGTGGCGCCGGGCCGTTGCAGCAGCTGGCGAAACGACTTCTTCAACCGATCCGTGATTCCCACTCCGCTACTCTAGGCGGCTCGGCCAGACCGGCGTTATTGCGTTGTCCCATCGGTGCGCGGCCCTGCGCCGTGCCAAACCTCATTTCAGCGGTGCGGGGCAGCGCCCCCGTCAGGAGTGGGCGTTGCGGGCACTCCCGGTCAGAACCGGTTGTGCACCACGTGCCCATCCATCCAGACCTGTGATACCGCCTCGCGCATGATCTCGCCACCCTTGGGAATGAGGTCGAGAACGTCGCCGTCGAACAACGTCAGGTCGGCGCGCTTGCCAACCTCGATCGTGCCGAGTTCGTCGGCGACGCCGCACAGCTCGGCGGCGGATCGGGTCGTCGCGTGCAGCGCGGCGGCCGGCGACATCCCGCATTCGACCATGAGGCGCAGTTCGTCGAGGTTGTTGCCGTGCTTGCCAACGCCGGAGTCGGTGCCCATTGCGATCTTCACGCCGGCGGTCACGGCCCGTCGTACCGCATCGGTGTGTACGTCGGCGACCATCCGCGCCTTCGCGACGACCTCTGGCTGCAGCCCACCGCCCGCGGCGGCGATCTCCAGTACGGCGCGCGGCGCTACGAGCGTCGGCACCAGCCAGGCACCCCGCTCGACCATCAGCTCGATGCCTTCGTCGTCAAGGTATATGCCGTGTTCGATGGAGCGTACGCCATTTCGAACCGCCGCCTTGATGCCGTCAGCGGCCTGCGCATGCGACATCACGTACCGGCCAGCCGCCGTTGCCTCGGCAACCATCATCGCGATCTCATCGTCGCGAAAGTGACCGTGGCGCGGGTCGTCCCGGGGCGACAGTACGCCGCCGGACGTCATTATCTTGATGACGTCGGCGCCCGCTCGGATCACCTCGCGGATCTTCTTCCGCGCCTCGTCCGGCCCGTCGATGATGCCGGACGGCGCACCCGGGTGGGTGACTTTGAGGGATGCCCCGCAGGCCAGCCAGCCGTCGCCGTGGCCGCCGGTCTGCGACAGCGGACTGATGGAGATCTGAATCCGCGGGCCCAGAACGAGGCCGCGACGTACCGCCTCGGCGACGCCGAGGTCGGCGCCGCCCGCATCGCGCACGGATGTGATGCCGCACTCCACTGTCGTACGCAGATTGCCGACCGCCTCGAAGAACGGCAGCGAGAACGGTCGGCTCAGTGACTTGAGCACGTCGACTCCGGACATCATCACGTGCGTATGGCAGTCGAACAGGCCGGGCACGACCGTCTGGCCGGTCGCGTCGACGGCCTCGTCACCGTCCAGCCCACTACCGAGCGCGACGATCCGATCTCCTTCGATGACGACATCCGCGGTGACGGGTGCGGCACCGCTGCCATCGAAAACCTGGCCACCCGTGATCAGTGTACGTTTCATCGCGTCAGACCCTATCCACGTCACCGGTCGCCCGCTAGGTCCCGCCGCATCGTCTGAGACCTCGACGAATCCCTGGGCCCGATAGAGACCGATCGCCGATACACCGCCCACCGATCGGCTAACGGAATGGCGTCGACGAGAGTATTGCGGTGGGTCCGGGTTTCGGCCTACCCGGCGAGCGACCAGAATCCGCAGTTGTGCTCGGCCGCGAAGTCGGTTTCGAGTTGCGGCCGCGGTGGCACGAGCGACTGCATCCGCTGATGCGTGGGATCGAACCGAAGCCACAGCGGCTCGCCGAGTCCGGACGGAACGCCGCGCTTGGCGACGTTCGTCCAGTAGGCTTTCATGCCCGTCGCCAGCTGTTGTTGCGGGCCGGACAGCGGCGTCGGAAAAGCGCTCACGTTCAAATCGAAGACGTACTGGATCTCGGACGCGTGCGCCGCCCCGTATGGGAAGCCGACGGGCGGCAGGAACAGCTCCGGCGCGTTCTCATCGTTGAACTCGTACGCATACGTCGGGACGTACTTCGACACCGAGTCGTCGAGGGTCAGGGCCGGGCAGGCGAAGGTCGCGTCGGTGCCGACCGCGCCGAGCGCGACCGACGGGCTCGGATACGCGCTCAGCGGGTACTGCGCCGCAATGATCGCCGCCGTCGCCGCCGGGACGCCCAGGGTCGAGGAGATCATGCTTACGTAGTTCGCCGCGGTGACCGGTGCGCCTTCCAACGCCGACAACGCCACGAACAGTCGCCATTCGTCGTGGTTAGAACCATTGACCACCGGTACGTGATTGAACCGGCCGCTGGCCAGCGCTGGGCCCAGCGATTCGGTGAGCACCTGGCCGTCGACGTCTGGTTGGTAGCCGGCCGCGTTCTCGTTGGCCAGAATCGTCTGCACGGGCAGGCTGCGCAAGCAGGCAGCGGTCTGGTCGGCGCAGCCGGCCTGTGTGGCGAATGCCTCGCCGGCCGCCTCGGCTGTCGTCAGCGAGGCGGTGTTGAGCGCGTAGGCGCCGCTCTCGATGACAGCGCGGTCGAATAGGCCGCGAGCACCCGGTGAGACGAGCTGTGACGCCACGCTGAGACCCCCGGCCGACTCACCGAAAATGGTCACGTTGTGCGAATCGCCGCCGAAGTTGTCGATGTTGCGTTGCACCCAGCGCAGCGCGGCCTGCTGGTCCATCAGGCCGTAGTCGCCGGATGGGCCACCGGGCACCCCGGCGAGCGCCGGGTGGGCGAGAAAGCCGAGTGCGCCGAGCCGATAGTTGATCGTTACGACGATCACGCCGTCGCGGACAAGCTGAATCGGGTTGTAGTCGTCGCTCTCGCCCGTCACCAGTGCACCGCCGTGGATCCACACCATGACCGGCAGGTGTCGCGGTGCACGCCATGTCTGTTGCGCTGGCGTGAAGACGTTCAGATACAAACAGTCTTCGGATGTACTAGCCGAACCGAATGGAGACGCGGACTGTGCACAATGCGGAGCGAATTCGGTGGCGTCTCGTACGCCGCGCCAACGGACTGCCGGTTGCGGCGCGCGCCAACGCAACGCGCCGACCGGCGGGGCAGCATAGGGAAGACCGAGGAATTCATCGGTCGTACCCGTGGTCTTGCCAATGACGGGGCCGCCGTTGGTCGCGACGACGAAGCCGGCAGTCGATGCGCGTCGGGCGGAAGTCGCGGCGTTGGCGGCGCTTGCATTGATGACCGCTACGCTGGCGACCAAGACACCGACGCTCAGGGCACTGACGGCACGGCGTGCGCGGGTCGCTCGGCGGAATGCGACTGCGAACATGGGTGTCTCCATCTCACGGGCAACGCGAATGTGGACAGTGACGTTCGTTGGCGACCGCTGCGCGGCCATAGTTTGCCGCGGAGCCCTAACACCGTAAATATTGATGACGACCGTATCGATGAGTCAAGGTCCGACGACCCTCCGATCGCACATTCGCTACCTGCGGATGCTGCGCCGACGCGGGCGGCAAGAGGTTGGGACATACAGGTCGACAGTCAGCTGCGAACCGCGCCGTAACGCCTCAGCAACGGCTGATGCCGCTGGCAGGTGCCGTGTTGGGCACCCCGGCCCACCTGCGCCCGGCGCAGCGACAGCATTGCTGGGTGCGGGGCCGCTTTAGTCGATGACGAGCAGAGTCGTCAGGCTGGGGTCCGAGGCGTAGGCAATCCGTACGCCGGCGGCCCGGGCGTCGAGCAGCGATGCCAAGGCGTCGGCGGTGATTCGCTCGCCGGGGGCGAGGATGGGGATGCCGGGCGGGTAGGGCGCGACGAGTTCGGCGGAGACTCGGCCGACCGCGCTCTGGGCGGGTCGCCGGTGGTGTGGTGCGAAGTAAGCCTCGCGCGGGCTCATGACCGTGTCGGGGTCGAGAGTCCATTGTGCGGCTGGGCGCACCGGGCGGGGCTGGCCGCGGTGCCGTTCGACCGAGCGCACGATCGCGTCGGTCAGGGCAAGCACGTCGTCTCGACCGTCGGCCATGGTGATGATGGGAGCGAGGTAGTCGCGGTCGGCCATTTCGAGCGGCATTCCCGCTTCGATCAGATCCTGCTCGATGCCGATCCCATCGGCGCCGGTGCCGGGCAGCACGACCACAAGACGGGTGGGATCGACGAGTGGTGGTTCGAGCACCAGCAAGCCAGGCACGGTGGCCAGTATGTCCCGGGCGATCGTAACGGTGTTCACGAGGTCATCGAGGAGGTCGTGGCCTCTGGTCTCGAGCAACGCGCGCGCCGCGTCGATGCTTGCGAGGATGCTACCGGCGGGGCTGGTGGTGTTGGTCGCTTCGAAGGCGGCGTCGAGGCGGGATGCGTCCAGACGTTCGGTGCGGGCGAGGACGAGAGCGGCCTGGGAGTAGGCGGGCAGCATCTTGTGCGCGCTGGTGACCAGTCCGTCCGCTCCGACGCTAAGGGGGTGTGGCGG
>DATCXD010000225.1:0-5320 GCA_036566005.1 Micromonosporaceae bacterium
CGTGACGCCCGATCGGGGGGTACGGGCAATCGACGGCCTGGTGACCGGCTTTCACGAGCCACAGGCGTCCCATCTGGACATGCTCAAAGCGATCGCGGGGGAGCCCCTGGTCGCGGCGTGCTATGCCGAAGCTCTGCGCCGGGGCTATCTGTGGCACGAGTTTGGCGACATCAACCTGTTGCTCGATCGCTGATCGCTAGTCGAAGCGCCTGGACCTCCGGTCGGCGCACCATTTCTGATCGTGGTATGGGCAGTCAGCGCGCCTGATCGTGATAAGGGAGTCAAGCCTCGTAGACCACTGCGCCCTCGACGATCGTGAGCCGGACGGTGGAGTCGGTGATCGCGCCGCCGTCCGGCTCGTACGGGTCGCGGTCCAGCACCACGAGGTCGGCGTACTTTCCGACCTCGATCGATCCGGTCATGTCGTCGTGGTGATTGGTGTGGGCCGAACCCATCGTGTACGCGTACGCGGCGTCCGCGAACGACAGCCGCTCATCCGGCAGGAACGGCGGTTGGTCCGGGCCGGTGCCGGGCTCGGTCCGAGTAACAGCGACGTGCATGATCTGCAGCGGATCCGGGCTCGAGACCGGCCAGTCGCTGCCGAGGGCGAGGCGGCCGCCGGCGCGCGCGATCGAGGCGAACGGGTACTGCCAGGTCGACCGCTCGTCGCCGAGGTACGGGATGGTCAGCTCGGTCATCTGCGGCTCGGCGCAGGCCCAAAGCGCCTGGATGTTCGCGGTCGCGTCGAGGGCGCCGAAGCGCGGGACGTCATCGGGGTGCACGACCTGCAGGTGCGCGATCTGGTGGCGATTGTCACGGGCGCCGTTGCACGACCGGGCGACCTCGATCGCGTCGAGCGCGGTCCGTACGCCCCGGTCGCCGAGCGCGTGCATGTGGACCTGGAAGCCGGCTCCGTCGAGGGTGGTGACGATCCGCGGCAGGAGGTGCGGGTCGATGAAGTCCAGCCCGCTATTGGCCGTCTCGTGGCCATGGCCGTCGAGGTAGGGCGAGAGCATCGCGGCGGTGAATGTCTCGCAGACCCCGTCCAGCATGATCTTGACAGCTGACGAGCGAAAGCGGCCGAGTGGTCCGCGGGCCCGCCGTTCGACCAGCTCGTCGACCTGGTCCAGGCCGCGCGACCGGTCCCACCACAGCGCGCCGACGACCCGGGCCGTCAGTTCGCCGGACGCCGCCACGTCGAGATAGGTCAGCAACGAGTCGCTCATGCCGGGACCGTTGCCGACCCACGCGTCCTGCCAGGACGTGATGCCGAGCGAGTGCAGATACGCCTGGCCGACGAGGAGGCCGTGACGCATATCATCCGGGGTCGCGATCGGCCGGTGCTTCTCGACCAGGTCCATCGCGCCCTCGTGCAGCGCGCCGGTCGGGTGACCGGCGGCGTCGCGTTCGATGCGGCCGTCGACCGGATCGGACGTGCCCCGGGTGATCCCGGCGATCTCCAGCGCCCGCGTGTTGGCCCAGCCACTGTGATGGTCGCGATTGGGCAGGAACACCGGCCGGTCGGCGACGATCGCGTCGAGCGCCGCGGCGGTCGGGCAGCCGCCCGGGAAGGACTCCATCGACCAGCCGCCGCCGTCGATCCAGTCCCGATCCGGGTGCGCCTCGGCGTAGGTGCGGATGGCCGCGAGATACGCCGCCTCCGTCTTCAGCCCGGTGAGATCGCATCGGGAGCGTTCCAGGCCGCCGGAGATCGGATGCGCGTGCGCGTCCTGGAAGCCGGGCAGGACCGCCCGGCCGGCTAGGTCGATGACGTCCGTCGCCGGCCGCATGTATCCGCGGATCTCCTCGTCGGATCCGACGGCCAGAATGCGACCGCTATGGATCGCGATCGCGCTGGGCGGCGAGGCGGACGGATTCGCGTACGGCCCGGCGACCGCGCGTATCACTCCGCCGGCGAGGATGAGATCAGCGTGCACGAGCACCTCCTGCGGCTTCGTAATGCGGCCGAGCAGCAGGATAGGCTATGCGGGTGCTGACTATCGACCGCGGCGTCGTCGACAGGATCATCGCGCACGCCCGCCGTGACCACCCGGAAGAGGCGTGCGGCGTGGTGGCTGGTCCAGTCGGCAGCGACCGGCCCGAGCGGCTGATCCCGATGGACAACGCCGAGCGATCGATGACGTTCTACCGCTTCGACTCGATGGAGCAGTTGCGGGTGTGGCGCGAGATGGACGACCGCGACGAGGAGCCGGTGGTGATCTACCACTCACATACCGCCACCGAGCCCTACCCGTCGCGCACCGACATCTCGTTCGCCGGCGAGCCCGGTGCGCATTACGTGCTGGTCTCCACACGGGAGCCCACGGTCGACGAGATCCGGTCGTTTCGCATCGTGGACGGCGAGGTAACCGAGGAACCGGTGCGTGTCATCGGTGCGAGCGTGGACGGCGGGCCGGCCGGCTCTCCGGACGCCGTCACGACGTACATGTTCGGACAGACGCAGAACAACGTCGACTACGAGTGTCCGGCCTGAGCAATATCCCGGCCCCGTTTGTCGTTGCGTCCAACGTTCCTAGGTTCAAGACCGTTCAAGGAGTACGCCCACCATGGCCATCGAGGTTCGCATCCCGACCATCCTGCGCAGCTATACCGGCGGCGCGAAAGCCGTCGACGGATCCGGCGACACGCTCGCCGATCTGCTCACCGATCTTGACGCCCGTCATCCCGGCCTGCGTGATCGGCTCATCAAGGACGGTTCGCTCCACCGTTTCGTCAACGTCTACGTCAACGACGAGGACGTCCGGTTCCTCGGCTCGCTCGACACGAAGCTCGCCGACGGCGACAACGTGACGATCCTGCCGGCCGTCGCCGGCGGCGCACTGCCGGCGGCGGGTGGCCCGGTCGCCCCCAGGAGCTAGGCATGGCCCGGTTCGACAGCCTCGTCGAGGCCTGCGGGGGCACGCCGCTCATCGGGCTGCCCCGACTATCGCCCTCGGCCGACGTCCGCCTGTGGGCGAAGCTCGAAGACCGCAACCCCACCGGCAGCGTGAAGGACCGGGCCGCGCTGTGGATGGTGCGCGCCGCCGAGGCCGAGGGCCGGCTCGCGATCGGTGACACGATCTTGGAGCCGACGAGCGGCAACACCGGTATCGCGCTGGCCATGGTCGCGAAGCTCCGCGGCTACCGGCTGGTCTGCGTGATGCCGGAGAACGTCTCGACGGAGCGCACCCAGCTGCTCCGCATGTACGGTGCGGAGATCATCTTCTCGCCGGCGGCGGGCGGCTCGAACCAGGCCGTCGCGATGGCCCGACAGATCGCCGAGGACCATCCGGACTGGGTGATGCTCTTCCAGTACGGCAACGAGGCCAACGCCCGGGCCCACTACGAGACGACCGGCCCGGAGTTGCTGCGCGACCTGCCGACGATCAGCCACTTCGTGGCCGGCCTCGGCACCACCGGCACGCTCATGGGCACCGGGCGCTACCTGCGGGAGAAGCAGCCGGACGTCGAGATCATCGCGGCCGAGCCCCGCTACGGCGAGGTCGTCTACGGACTGCGCAACATCGACGAGGGCTACGTTCCCGAGTTGTACGACGCGACGGTGCTGACCCGGCGGTTCTCGGTCGGTACGCGCGACGCGGTCCTCCGTACCCGGCAATTGGTCGAGGTTGAGGGGATCTTCGCCGGGTTCTCCACGGGGGCCGTGCTGCACGCGGCCCTGGCCGTCGGTCACCAGGCGGTCAAGGAGGGCCGCAAAGCCGACATCGCATTCCTGGTCGCCGACGGCGGGTACCGATACCTGTCCACCGGGGCGTACGGCGGGACCCTGGCCGATGCGGAAGCGGCGCTCGAAGGGCAACTCTGGGCCTGATGGTCGAGGGCCGCGGGATCGCCGGGTCGGCCGCCTGATCGCCGGCCTGACTTCGAGGCACGACCTAATCCGGGTGCTTGGCGCAGAACTCATTGCCTTCCGGATCGGCCAGGACCCGCCAGCCGTCATGCTCGGATATCACCGTGGCACCCAGCCGGACGAGTTCGTCGAGGTGGGCCTGGTCTCGTAGCCGGATGTCGACGTGCATGCGATTCTTCGCGGTTTTGGGTTCGGGAACCTCCTGGACGAAGAAGACCAGCGAACCGTCCGGGGGGTCGATGGCCACCGCCGGATCGGATTCCGGTGTCAGGCCCAGCGCGGCGAGCCGGGCGACCTCGGCCTCGTCGTATGGCCGAATCCGCCAGCCGAGCGCGGCCTCCCAGAACCGCGCGAGCTTGGACGCATGACGGCAGTCCAGCACGATCTCCACAAGGTGGCTCATCCGGTGGACGCTACCGGTGCGGCACGGGCATCGCGATCGGGTTGACGCTTGCGTGGTCGAGGGCTGGATCAACGAATGGCTGCACTCCACCTTCGAGACACGGCCTAAAGGGCAAGCACCAGGATCAGCGCCACAATGATGGTGAGCGACGCCACACCGAGCAGTGCCCATGGTGCGATGCGCCAGCGCGCGGTGACGAACGCGCCCAGGGTCGAACTGAAGCCGACCAGGCCGGCGATCGCGGCGATCGGGGCGAACCAACCGGGTGCGCCGGACATGATCGCGAATGCCGACCGAATGGCGAGCACCAGACCGACGATGCCGATCACGGCGGCCCAAGCGCACAGGCCGACGAGGCGGCCGGGTGCCGGCGGCTGCTTCGTGTCCGGGCGCATGGCGAGCGTGACCCGAGCGAGCCCCGCGGGCTCCCCGTCGTTGGCGACGACCGGCGTTCCGCCGATGGTCGCGTCGAGATCGCCCGCGTAGGTCTCCGCGATGTACGTCCCCGGCTTGGTCCGCGCCGACGGGATGCTGCCGACCTTCGCGCTACTGACCTTGGCGCTGCCAGAGGCGGCCTGGCCCACCGCCGTACGGGTCGCGTCGCTGCTCACAAGCTATCGGGCCTTCCGGGAGAAGCGGCACATCAGCCTCTACCCTACCCAGCCTTCGACGCCGGGAATCCTCGCCACACGCGACCGCAAATCGACCGGACGTTTCGGACGTTTGCCGGCATGATGCCTGTCACGTTCCAGACAGCCATGCCCGTTGTGTCCCGTGTGGTGATGCCGCAAAGCGTAGGCTCCGCAGCGTGAGCGACGCGCCCATAGGCATCTTCGACTCGGGAGTCGGCGGCCTGACGGTGGCCCGTGCGATCCTCGATCAGCTGCCGCATGAACAGCTCCGCTACCTCGGGGACACGGCTCATCTGCCGTACGGGCCGAGGCGGATCGCCGACGTACGCCGCCTCGCGCTCGGGTGCCTCGACCGGCTGGTCGACGAGGGCGTCAAGATGCTGGTGATCGCGTGCAACACCGCGTCGGCCGCCT
>DATCXD010000451.1:0-7843 GCA_036566005.1 Micromonosporaceae bacterium
GCCCGCCTGCGGTAGCCGTCCGCTCGCGGTTAGGCGACGTCGTCGCGGGCACGACGGGTTGCCGGCCACGCGACCTGCTCCGGCGGCCGGTAGCGCGCGAGCCACGACGCGAGTTCGTCGGCCGGCATCGGCCGCGCGTAATACCAGCCCTGCGCCACGTGGCAGCCGGCACCGACCAGCAGCCGGCGCGTACGGTCGTCCTCGACACCCTCGGCAACCACTCGGAGATTCAGGGCGCTGGCGAGGTCGATCATCGAGCGGACGATCGCCTCATCGTCCGGGTCGTCGGCCATGCCCAGCACGAACGACCGGTCGATCTTCACCTCGGCCAACGGCAGCCGGCGCAAATGCTGCATCGACGAATAGCCGGTGCCGAAGTCGTCCAGCGACAGCGCGACGCCGAGCTTGTCGAGGCGTTGCAGGGTGACGAGTACGCGCCGCGGGTCGGCCATCAGGGCGCCCTCGGTGATTTCCATCTGCACGTACTCCGGCGAAATGTCATGGTGGTCGAGTTGCTCGACGAGGCGATCGACCACCTCGCCGGTGTGCAGATCGCGGACGCTCACGTTGATCGCGGCTCGCAGCGTCAGACCGTTGGCGCGCCACTTCGCCAGCTGGCCGATCACGTCATCGACGACGCGGAGCGTCAGCATGCGCATGACACCGCTGTGTTCGGCGATCCGGATCAGCTCCTCCGCATCGATCAGCCCCTTGTGCGGGTGATGCCAGCGCAGTAGCGCTTCCACCCCGACCACCGCACCGGTCGCCATCTCGACCTGCGGCTGGTAGTAGAACATGACCTCGCTCGACTCGGTGTTCTCCAGTGCGAGCCGCAAGTCGGCCAGCAGGCTCAACCGATCCGGCGAGTTGTGGTCGACCTCTGGCGCGTAGACGGCGACCGCGTCGCCGCGCGCCTTCGCGTCGTACATCGCGACGTCGGCGTGGCGCAGCAAGGTCTCGAAGTCGTCGCCGTGAGTCGGGAAGATCGCGATGCCGATCGATCCACCGACGTCGAGCGTCATGCCGTCCAGGACCACCGGCACCGACAGCACCCCGGCGATCGCGCTCGCGGCGGCCCGCGCGTCATCCAGGTTGTCGATGTCGGGTGCGACGATCGCGAACTCATCCCCGCCCAGCCGGGCAACCAGGTTGCCGTCCGGCACCGCTCGGTCGAGCCGCTGGGAGATCTCGACGAGCAGCCGATCGCCGAGCGCGTGACCGAGCGCGTCGTTGACGTACTTGAAGCGGTCGATGTCGAGGATCATGAGCGCGAACCCTTGCCCCCCGTTGTCCACCGACGTCCGGCGCGCGCACGCGGACACATGGTCGGCGACCTCGATCTGCAGCGCCTTTCGGTTCGCCAGCCGGGTCAGCGGATCGGTCCGCGCGGCTCGATTCTGCTCGCTCGACAGTCGCGCCATCCGGTTGACCGCGAACAGCGGAACGATCACCAGCGGGATCAGCGCGGCGCTGGCTCGGGTCGCGCCGACCAGGACCGGCGCCAGCAGGAGAAGCGAGCCGGTCGTCAGCGCGTCGCCGGCGAGGTTCGCGCCGAGCGCTCGCCACCAGGAGCCGCCGAATCGCAGGGTTACGGCGCTCGTGACGAGCGCGTTGTTGACCACGAACCAGACGGCGGCGGCGGCCAGCGCGAGACCGACATCGGTCCACCCTGTCTCGCCGTCGGGTACGAAGGGCTCGCCCTCCGTGGCCAGCAGGACCGCGGCGGCGGCCCCGAACGCGATCGCATACTGCGCGGCGTTGAAGGCAGCCCGCCATGGCCGGTGCTGCATCCGGACCGCCGACGCGACGACGGCGGCGGTCTGTACGACCACCGCCGCCGTGAAGCCCCACATGAGCAGGATCGCGAAGGTGAAACAGATGGATGGGAAGACGACCGATCGCTGACCACCGGGGGGCGGGAACGGTCGCAGGTCGGCCACCACCGCGAGCACCGCCAGCAGCCAGTACGTCGCGGGCGAGTGAGCCGGCACACCGCGCAGTTCCGGCAACGCCGGGATGACGAGCGCGAGCGCGACGACGCAGACGAGGGCGACGTATCCGAAGAACGCCTTCTCCCGCTCGGGCGGCGCGCTGTTTCGAAGCGCCGGCGAGTACATCGCCACCTCCCACCCGCCACTCGGTCTTCGCTGTCACGTCAGGGCCATCGCTGTCACGTCAGGGCGCTGAGCTTCCCAGCCGGGGGCCACGGCACGGGCCACTGCTCACTCCATGATGTCCGCCTTGCGGCACGCCCGCCCGCACGAGGCCCGGAACAACCCACACGAGGCCCGGACCAATACGATAGGTGGATCAGACAGGATTTGCGTATATCGGCGAGTATCGTGACAGAGTCGATACAAAGGTCGATTGCCGGAATAAATCAGGCATTCCCCGACGAGCTATCGACCATACCCGTACCGACGATCGTCCGGTTTGGTACGGGTCTGTACGAGGATTGTCAATCGTGACGTGCCCGTTCGCGAGCGGCATCCGGTCCGTCCGACAAAAGCACCCGGAACCCGTCTTCGTCGAGAATGGGCACCTTCAATTCGACGGCCTTGTCGTATTTCGAACCGGGCGACTCCCCCACCACAACAAACCCTGTCTTTTTGGACACACTGCCCGAGACCTTGCCGCCCCGGCTGGCGATCGCCTCGCTCGCCTCGTCCCGGGAAAAGTCGATCAGCGAGCCGGTGACCACGACCGTGACGCCGTCCAGCGGGCGCGGCCCGGCATCGATGCGTTCCTCCGCCATGCGTACGCCCGCGACGCGCCACTTGTCGACGATCGCCCGGTGCCAGTCGACGCCGAACCACTCGACGACGGCCCGCGCGATCGTCGGCCCGACCCCGTTCGCATGGACAAGCTCCTCGGCCGGAGCGGCCGCGATGGCCGCCAACGAGCCGAACTCCCGAGCGAGTGCTACCGCGGCCGTCGGTCCGACGTGGCGGATGGACAGTGCGGTGATCACGCGGGCCAATGGCCGCTGCTTCGCGTCGTCGAGCAATGAGAGCAACCGCATCGAGCCGGCGCTCAACGCACCGTCCTGGTTGGTGAAAAACTCACTCTGGGAGAGCTTCTCCGCGTCGAGCGCGAACAGGTCTCCCTCGTCGACGACGACGTGATCGTCGACGAGCGCGGCCGCGGCCTTGTAGCCCAGCGCCTCGATGTCGAACACGTTGCGCCCGGCCAGGTAGTAGATGCGCTCGCGGATCTGGGCCGGGCAGTGCTGCGCGTTCGGGCAGCGGATGTCGACGTCGCCCTCCTTGGCCGGGGCCAGGAGCGTGCCGCACGATGGGCAGTGCGTCGGCATCACAAACTCGGTTTCCGTGCCGTCGCGGCGATCGGCCACCGGGCCGAGGATCTCGGGGATCACGTCACCGGCCTTGCGGACGACGACCGTGTCGCCGATGCGGACGCCCTTGCGCCTGACCTCGTTGGCGTTATGCAGCGTCGCGAACGCGACCGTGGACCCGGCGACGTGCACCGGCTCGATCTCGGCGAACGGCGTGATCCGACCGGTCCGACCGACACCGAGCCGGATCGCGATGAGCTTGCTGTTGACCTCTTCGGGCGGGTATTTGAAGGCGATCGCCCACCGTGGCGCGCTGCTGGTCGAGCCGAGACGGCGCTGGATCGAGACCTCGTCCACCTTTACGACCACGCCATCGATGTCGTGCTCGAGCGAGTGCCGTTTGGTCGCGTAATCCGTGACGTACCGCTGCACGTCGGCGATGTCCGACACGACCCGCCACCGGTCGCTCGTCGGCAGACCCCAGCGCTTGATCGCCTCGTACGCCTGCGACTGCGACGTGACGGCGAAGCCGCGGCGAGCGCCGACTCCGTGCACGATGAGGTGCAACGGACGCTTGGCGGTCTCCCGCGGATCCTTGTTCCGCAAGCTCCCGGATGCGGAGTTGCGCGGGTTCACGTACGGCTTCTCGCCCGCCTCGACGAGTGCCGCGTTCAGGTCGGCAAACGCCGCGAGCGGGAAATAGATCTCGCCGCGGATCTCGACGAACTCCGGCACGTCGTCGCCCCGAAGGCGATCCGGGACGTCCCGCATAGTGCGGACGTTCGCCGTGACGTCCTCCCCCGTACGCCCGTCACCACGGGTCGCCGCGGACACGAGCCGGCCCTTTTCGTAAGTCAGATTGACCGCGAGTCCATCGATCTTCAACTCGCATAGGAAGTGCACCGGACCACCGGCGTCGCGCTCCACCCGGACCGCCCATGCGGCCAGGTCCGCCTCGCGGAACACGTTGCCCAGGCTCAGCATCGGCTCGACGTGCGAGATCGAGGCGAACATGTTCGAGTAGTCGCCGCCGCCGACCCGCTGGGTCGGAGAGTCAGGGCTCCGGAGTGCCGGGAACTCCTCCTCGAGCCGGGTGAGCTCGCGCATCAGCGCGTCGTACTCGGCGTCCGACGCCGTCGGCTGATCGAGCACGTAGTAGCGATATTGATGCTCGTCCAACTCGGCGGCAACAGCCGCGTGTCGTGCTCGCGCCTCGGGTGTCGGATCTTTGCCGGCCCGCGCCTCTTGCGCGGCCGTCACCTCGCCGACCGCGTCGGCAACCTCGGCGGCCGAGTCCGGCGCGCCAGCGGGAAGATCAGCAGATTCGGAAACGTCGGCCTTCGCTCGCATGATCGCAGGCTAGCGCGCCGGACCGACATCACGGGACAGCCGCCCGATCCGAAGCGACCCCAACTCCTCCGAACTCCCCGGACCGGGTCAGGCCAGCTCTGCCTTGAAGCCCTGGCGCCACGAGGGGTAGCGCAGTTCCCAGCCGAGCTCCCGCTTGGCCTTCGCGTTGGAGAAGCCGCGGCCTTCGGTCATCATCGTCACCGCCACGTCGCCGGCCAGCATGCGTGCCAGCCACTTGGGCACCCGCATCGGTGGCTTGACGCCCGCACACGCGGCCAGATAGGGCAACCAAGCGCTGGCCGGGGCCGGCTCGTCGTCGACGATGTTGAACACGCCCTTCGCCTGCTGCTCGACGGCCAGGACGGTCGCGCTCGCCGCGTCGTCGAGATGCACCAACGAGCTGTAGCCGGTGCCGCCCCCGACGAGCGGGAACTGCCGCTTGCGCAGAAGCTCGACCTGGTCGTGGATGACGCCTGGCCCGTACAGCCCGCCGTATCGCAGGGCCGCGCCACCGGCTTTGATGACCACGTCCTCGAGGTGGCGGATCGCGTCCATTACCGGCTGCGCTGCCGTCCCCGTCTGCGGGTCCAGCGGGTCCTCCTCGGTCTTCACCGGTCCGCCCGTGCGGATGCCGTTCCAACTGGCGTAGCTCTGCGCGACGAAGGTGGACACGCCGGTCGCCTCGGCCGCGGCCAGCAGGTGATCGGTCCCCTCGGTGCGCAGCCGGTTCGTGGTGGCGAACCAGCGGTCCATGTGCTTAATGTCGGGCTTGCCAGTGATCGCGGTCATCTCATGCACGATCGCATCCGGACGGGCGGCCGCCACCGCCTCACCGACGGAGGTCGCATCCAGCCCGTCCATCACGACCGCCTCGGCGCCCAGCTGCCGCAGTAAGCCCAGCTTGGCCGGGCCCGTTGTGGTAGCCGTCACCTCGTGGCCGCGGGCCACGAGCTGCGGCACCAGCGACCGCCCCACGGCTCCGGCCCCGCCTGCCACGAACACGCGCATGATCATCACCTTCCCGATGCCAGGTTTCTGTCTCCGGGACTTGAGACGAGACAGCCCGGCCATTTGTGACATCGGAGGGAAAGGCAGTGTGGAGAGGACGTTGACCCGATTCGAAATCAGACGCCCCGGGCGCAGCGCCTACGAGTCGGCGAGCCGTTTCGCCGCCTCGCGGCACACCGTCGTCACGGCCCGGGCGCGCTCGTCGGACACGGTCGCGAGCCCGCAGGCCGGGGTGATGACGACCTGCTCGGCCAGATCGTTCGTGGCGAAGCCGAGCGTCCGCCACAGGTCCTTGACACGATCGCCGACCGACACGGACGTGGGGACTGCCCCGTCGCCGCCGGCCGCCACCGCTCCGGCGAAGAGACCGAGGCCGGCATCCAGCGCCGCGCCGAGCGCGTCGAGTGCCCCGGCCCGTCGCACGTCGATCAGATCAAGGTCGATGGCCAGAGCGACGGCGCCGGCGTCGCGGAACAGGCCGAGCGGTGCGTCGGCGGCGCAGCAATGCAGCACCGCTGGAGCACCGCCGGCCGTGACGACTTCGGTCAGCGCCGACCGTGCCAGGCTCGCGTCGACCGCGCGCAGCGTGCCATAACCGCTTTCGGTGGGTACGTGACCGGCCAGCACCGCCGGCAGCGACGGCTCGTCGATCTGCACGATCACGCGGGCGTACGGCAGCCGGGCCCGTACGTCAGCGACGTGTCCGGCGAGGCCCTCGGCCAGCGAGGCGGTCAGATCCCGGACGGCGCCCGGATCGCGCAGCAGCCGGCCCCCGATCGGCAGGTCGACTGACGCGGCGAGCGTCCACGGACCGGCGACCTGCAGCTTGATGGGACCGTAGAGGTCGGCAGCCGCGTCGGTCAGCGCATCGAGGTCGCGCTCCCAAAGATCACGGGTGCGCCCCAGATCCCGGCCGGCGTGCGACGCGATCCGCCACCGCGAGGCGTAGAGCTCGACCGGTATCTCGACAAGCAGTCCCGCGCTCCGGCCAATGATGTCGGCGCCCGGTCCGCGGGCCGGAAGCTCGGGAAGGTACGGCAGATCCGGCAACTCGCCGAGCACGGTCTTGACCGCCTCCGCGATGTCCGTCCCGGGCAGCGAACCGATGCCGGTCGCAGACCCGGGCGACCACGCAAATCGCTCGGTCACGACGCGAGATCCACTGCGGCGAGGGTGGCCGGGTGATCCGCCCGGGCGATCGTGGCTGACCCGAGCACGACATCGCCGTCCGGGTCGCTTCGATAGGCCACGATGGCTTGGCCGGGTGCAATTCCCCGTACCGGCGAATCCAACGTGGTCACCAGCGTTCCGTCCGGCGCGACCGCAACCTGCGCTGACGTCGTGTCGCCGTGCGCGCGCATCTGCACCTCGGCCCGCACCGACCCGTCCGGCGGACGCATGCCCGTCCACACCGGCCGTTCGGCCGTGATCACCGTGACGTCGAGCGCCTCGACCGGGCCGACCGTGACGGTGTTGGTGACCGGCGTGATCGACAGCACATAACGGGGGCGGCCGTCCGCCGCCGGGCGGTCGAGTCGCAAACCCTTGCGCTGCCCGATCGTGTAGCCGTGGGCGCCGGCGTGGTGACCGAGCACGGCTCCGGTCGCGCCGTCCACGATGTTGCCCGGCGTCTCGCCGAGCCGCCGATCGAGGAACGCCTGCGTGTCCCCATCGGCGATGAAGCAGATGTCATGCGAGTCCGGCTTGTCCGCCACGGCCAGGCCACGCGCCGCGGCCTCGGCTCGGACCTGCACCTTCGTCGAGTCACCGAGCGGGAACATCGACCGGTCGAGCTGGTCGCGGGTCAGCACGGCCAGCACGTACGACTGGTCCTTGGCCAGGTCGACGCTGCGGCGCAACAGTCCGTCCGCGCCGAGTCGGGCATGGTGGCCGGTCACCACGGCGTCAAAACCCAGGGCGACTGCGCGGTCGAGCACCGCGGCAAACTTGATCTTCTCGTTGCAGCGCAGGCACGGATTCGGGGTACGTCCGGCGGCGTACTCGGCCACGAAGTCGTCCACGACGTTGGCATGGAACTGCTCGGCCATATCCCAGACGTAGAACGGGATGCCGATCACGTCGGCGGCGCGGCGGGCGTCCCGGGAGTCTTCCAGGGTGCAGCAGCCGCGCGCTCCGGTGCGGTAGGACTGGGGATTGCTGGACAGGGCCATGTGGACGCCGGTGACGTCG
>DATCXD010000261.1:0-5919 GCA_036566005.1 Micromonosporaceae bacterium
GCCGCCGCCGCTTCCGGCCGGTCAAGGTCAAGAACTGTCACGGAATCCTCCGCCATGCATTGAGGGACGGATCGTCGCACTGAGTGTGACGCAAGCCGTCAAGGGCCACATCGGACAAACGGGCGGCGGTGAGTTCTTATGGCCTGGCCTTACGACGAACTGCCGCTAGCCGTCGAGATGTGGACCGGCACGGCGTGGGAAGACATCACCGATGATGTCCGGGCCGCCGAGGGCGCGAACGTGGTCATCGCCCGCGGCCAAGCCGACGAGGCTTCGAGTCCCGAACCGGGTTCGATCACGGCGACGCTCGCGAACGTCACCGGCCGCTACTCGCCGAGGAACCCGAATAGCGATCTGTACGGGAAGGTTGGTCGGAACACGCCGATCCGGGTCCGCGTGACGGAGTCCCACGTCGACGTGGACGACCAGACCCGAGGCTACGGGGAAGCCAGCGAGTTCCCGCCGCGGTGGGACGTCTCTGGCGTGGATGCAACGACGTCAGTGACCGCACAGGGCATCCTACGACGGCTCGGCCAGGGAGTGCGCCCGCTGCGCTCCGTCATGAAGTCGGCAGTCCTGTCAGCGGTCAACGACACACCGGCCTACTACTGGCCCTTTGAGGACGGTACGGCCGCAACGTTCCTGGCGTCAGGATTGTCTGGCGGACCGTCGGTCGCAATCGTCGACAGCGACCATACCTTCCCGGGCTCGGACGGTCGGATCGCAGGCTCCGGCGCGTACGTCGACCTCGAGGCGTACCAGCCCGATCCGACTGGGTCGCCGAACACGTGGCTGCTGCCCCAGTTGTCGCAGGTGCCGCTGTCCGGCTTCGCGGCCGGCAAGGTCTCATTCGCCCTTGCGTTCACGCTGGACACCACGATCAGTGCGTCGTGGGAGTTGCGCATCCGACTGTCTGGCGGCACGTATGACCACTTGGCCATGAGCGCCTATGCCGCCACGACCTCGGGCGCGCTGACCACCACTTATGGCGCGAACTTGGTGCTGGCGGACTCCGGCACGGGCGGTGGCGCGGCATTCAGTTCGCCGAGTGGCTCCGGCTACCCGAATCTGTTTGATGGCGAGCCACACACGGTGCTCTGCACAGCTGAGCAGTCCGGAGCGGACGTGCTGGTGAGCCTGCAGGTCGACGACGCCGCGCTGCTCACGCACACCTACACCGGCACGACGCTCGGTACGCCAATCGCTTTCGTGCCCACCATCCCGCTCTACGCCAGCGTTGCGTTCGGCGGCTTCGATACCGGCCACGGAGAGAACTTGGTCGTCGGGTTGGCACATGCCGCTATCTGGGGCACCGGCACACCCGTGGATCTGCATCCATATGCCGACGGGCTGGCAGGCGAGACCGCTGGGGACCGAGCCTCGCGCCTCTGTAATGAGATCGGCGTGGAGTTGACCTTGCTTGGGGCTGCCGCCGAGACGGCCGTGATGGGACCCCAGGCGAGCCCGGCGACCTATGCGGACGCGTTCGCGGAGACATACGTCGCCGACGATGCCCTGCTCTTCGAGTCGCGCAGCGAACTGGGCTTGACCTTCCGGGCCCGCACCGACCTCTACAACCAGGCGGTCGCGCTCCAGCTCGACCACGACGCCGACGGCGAGATAGCCCCCGACCTCGAGCCTACGGACGATGACCAGCTCATCCGCAACCGCGTGACGGTCACTCGGAAATCGGGCGACATCACAGGCGCTTCCGCCACATACGAGGACTCGACCTCGAGCCTGGGCACCCAATCTCCGCCTGAGGGTGTGGGTCCCTACGAGGACTCGGTCGAGCTCAACCTCGAGACCGACGACGACCTGATCCACCACGCGGCCTGGCGAGTCCACATCGGAACCTGGGACGAAGCCCGGTACCCGGTTGTCCGGATCAACATGACCGCCCTGGCGCAGCAAGGGAAGACGGACCTTATCGCGGCCGCGGCGGCGTTGGACGTCGGGGATCGGCTGCGGCTGATCAACCTGCCGGTGTGGACGGGGGCCGACGGCGGGACCGTGGACCTGCTGTGCCTCGGGTTCACGGAGACGTTCGACTACCCGAACGGCTGGACCATCGAGATCAACACGGTGCCGTACGGGCCGTACCACGTACGACAGTTGGCGGGCGATACCGCGGACGACCTGGACGGGCGCTACGCCGGAGACGACGCGTGCGCGATCCGGGCGGACATCACCAGCTCGGCGACGTCAATCGCGTTCGACCCGAACGTGTTCCGGTGGGCCGCCAACATAGTGCAGGACGACTTCGGCCGCACGTCCGCCTCAGGTTGGGGTACGCCGGACGTCGGCCCGTCGTGGCTGTTCTCCGGCGGCGGCAGTTCGGCCGTGTCCGCTGGCACCGGGACGATCACGCTTACCTCGGCGGACGACGTGAACCGCTTCACCACCTCGGTCGCCACCTACGGCGACATGGACGTGTGGATCGGGTTCACGGCCCCGGCGACCGCCACCGGCGCCATGTACAGCGTCTCAGCCGAGCGGATGTCCGACCTCGGTGTCTACGACCACGGCTACCGCACGCAGGCTGCGTTTCAGACGTCAGGCAACGTCGACGTGTCGCTCGTGTCGGTCAACGACGGCACCCTCGCGACGTCGCTGGCCGTCACGACGTACAGCCCCGGCGACGCGTTCATCGCGCGGCTGCGGATCATCGGCCAGACCTTGTACGGCAAGGTGTGGCACGCCAACGTATCCGAGCCGGACAGCTGGCAGGTGACGGCGACGGGCGCTGATACGTCTGCGTTGAAGGGCGCGCCCGGTGTGCGGTGCATCAGGTCAGTCGGCAACACGAACGCGAACCTCGCCATCCCCGTCGACTGGTTCTTCGCTGGGTCGCCCGGGACGCACCCCGACGACTTCCCGATGTCGGCCCGTCTGGTCAAGGCGTCCGGCATCGCGGGTGGGGGCGAGACGGTCACGGTCTCGCAGATCACCACCACCGAACCGACCTTCGTTGCCGCAGGTGCCACTTCCCACGCCTCCAACGCGGCGGTGACGCCAGCGCTGCCGGCCGGTTTGCAGCAGGGCGACTGGATCGTCGTCGTGGGTAACGCCCGCAGCTCGGCGAGCCTGTCGATCTCCGCCGGCTACACCGAAATGAAGCCGCCGGACGCAGTGTGGCCCACGGGCATCAAGGTCTGGGCGCAGATCCGCGGCTCCTCGAGCCCGGGCAACCCGACCGTCACGCCATCCGGCGGGGTGGCCAACGAGACGATCAGCGCCTACGTGCTCGGGTTCCGCGGCATGCCGACGACGTTGAGTCTCGATGAGTACGTCCTGGACTCGATCGGCCAGACGAACAGCAGCGCTCAGAACGTCGCCTACGGCTCGCTGCAGGCCGGCATCTACCCGGGCGTGGTGCGACTCATCCTGGCCCGCAAGTCCGACGACGACACGGGCATCGCCCCGCCGGCCGGGTTCACCGAGGCCGTCGACGCGACCACCACGACCGGCGACGACCAGTCCGTCTGGGCCGGTTACCGGATCGACTCGGCGCCGGCCCAGGTTGCGGCCGGATCGCTCACCGTCACCGGCGGCGCCTCAGCAGTCTCGGACTCGCTAGTCCTTGCGCTGGCTGGCGGCTACCAGACCGCCACCGTCACCCGGTCGGCCAACGGCGTCGAGAAGGCGCACGACGCCGGCACGCGGCTCGAGGTCGAAGACGTCCTGACGCTCGCACTCTGACCGTCCACTTTCGACGAAGGCCGCTCGGTGCGGCGATTGGAGGTTGCCGTGACCAACTGGACCGGCACCACCCCGACCGTCGCCGCTGGCGCGAAGGTGCGCGGCGCAGACATCGCGACGCTCGCCGCCATCGCGACCGCCCAAACCGATGCTTGGACCTCCTACACGCCAACGTTGTCCGGCTGGACGCTCAACAACGGCACCATGACGGCCTTCTACAAGCAGATCGGCAAGGAAGTCTGGTTTCGCGGACAGATCACCTGGGGCTCCACAACCAGCGCATCCGGCGACCTGAACGTAGCCCTGCCCGTCACAGGGTTCCGCGCGCCGTGCGCGATCGGAACGGCGTACGCAAATGACACGTCGGCGGGGGTCACCTACCCGGGCGTTGCTGCGCTGTTCGGGTCGATCGCGTTCTTCGTTGCTGGCACCAAGAACGTCTCCAACACCCAGCCGTTCACTTGGGCCAGCGGCGACAGCTTCATCTGGTGGATCAAGTACGAGATCTCTTAGTCCACAGTGGAGGAACCGTGGCGATCGTTGAGCACGCCTACCAGAAGCAGACCACCGGCTACTACTGCGGCCCCGCGTCGACCCGCGTCGCCCTATCGGCCGGCGGGGTGCTGTTGTCGCAGGATCAGATCGCCAAGGAACTCGGCACCACCACCGAAGGCACGGCGTCAATCCACGACGTGACCCGGGTCCTGGACGCCCACCTCGGTGCCGGGGCATACGCCGACGTGATCCTGCCGACGACGATCAGCCAGCAGGACGTCGACACTCTGTTCGCCCGCGTGAAGTCCACCGTGGACGACGGTGGGGTCGTCGTGGTGAACGGGGCTGGCCCGCTGGGCGCGTACTCATACCCGGGCGGGCACTACGTCGCAGTCACCGGCTACGACGCCCCTCGGGTGTTCGTGTCCGACGTGGCGGCAGGGGAGTACTGGGTCACCGTGTCCGCGGTGGCGCACTGGGCAGCTGCCGGAGGCTTCCGGGGCTACGCATACAAGGAGGACGGCATGCTGAAGGACGAGCAGCTCCCGCGGGCGCAGCGGGACGCGGCCACTGCGCTGGACGACCTGTACGGCCAGGAGATGCACGGGGCGTCCAACTTCGACGGCGGTCATTCCTACCGTACGGACCAGCTGAATCGGATCGACGCTGGCGTGGCCGCGCTGGCGAAGGCAGGCGTCCAGCCCGCGCCGGTAGACATCGACGCGCTGGCGGACAAAGTGGCGGAGAAGGCGGCGGCGAAACTCGGCGACTCCATTGCGGAACAGGTCGCGGCCAAGCTCGCCGCGCGGCTGGCGGAGTAACCGGTGGCGGACGAAGCGGTTGCGGTCACGCTCGCCCGCATCGAGGCGAAGCTGGACGCGGTCATCTCGGGCCACGAGGACCACGAGAAGCGGCTACGGGCACTCGAGGTGTCGGCGACAGCGAGCGGGGACCACGGTGCGCGGCTCACGGCGCTCGAGGCGAACCGTTGGCCGCTGCCGGCACTGGGTGCCGTTATAGCTATCGCGGCGTTGATCGTCGCGATCTGGAAGGGCTAGAGAACCCTCGGCCGTTCAGCGTCCCGCCATCCGTCCACATGCTCGGGCGGATACACCACGGCATGGCAGTCGAAACTCCACGCGCACCGCACCGGCTCGTGTCCCTTCGGCCGACCCGTCGCCCCGGGGCAGCTGCACGGCCAGAACGTCGACCGCACCTTGACCGGCCGCCACGGCTTCCCGCAGCCAGGGCAAAGTTCCGGGACCCAAGCCGGCCAGAAGTCTGGACGCGGCAGCAGAGCATCGGCCATAACCCAAGACCCTAGGAGGTCACAGTGATTGGCGACAAGCTCGTCTCGCTCATCCGCACCGCCGTGCCAATCTGGGTCGGCGTGGTGCTCACGTGGATCGGCCAAAAGACCGGCATCGTGCCGGACGCGGCCACCGCTGCCGCGCTGTCCGCCGCCGTCGTCGGCGTGCTCGCCACGCTGTACTACGCGCTGGCGCGCTGGCTCGAGTCCCGGTGGCCGGCACTGGGCTGGCTGCTCGGCTCCGCGTCGCAGCCGACCTACGGCACGTCCACAAAGGACGTTCCGCCGCCGCAGTGACGATCGGCCAGAACTCGGCCTGAGATGTGGCCGCCTTCTGCGGTAGGATCCTGACGTAGGGCTAGGTTGGGCGCGTCTGGGCTGGGTATGGCTAGGCGAGGCACGGCATGGTAGGG
>DATCXD010000302.1:0-10804 GCA_036566005.1 Micromonosporaceae bacterium
GGCGGCTTAAACCACGTGCGTCAGCGCTTCTGACATCCAACGAGATAGATAGCGGTCACCGCACGGCGATGAGGAGGGTCACGTACCGGGTCTGCCGCTCGTACCGAAGGCAATCCATGCGGCGACGACGACGCCGATACCCGCGAGCGGAACGACCATGTGGGACCGGATCCATGACATGACGGCTCCCTGACCGCTGGGCGAAGGTCGCCGACTGCCCAGCGACCCTGTCGATCGGCACGCTATGCAAAGCGGAGGCGCGCTGGGTTGCGGAGTCGACGGACACGGAACCTCTACATACGCCGCCTGGAACCAGTCCGCCTCCTCGTGCGTCCCAACAAAGCCCGCAGCGTGTCTTAGGCGGGACAGGGGGTGAGCGGTGACGGCCTTCGAGGAGGTCTACGCGGCCGACGGGCCGCGCCTGGTGGTGGAGATCTGTGCCATCACC
Source organism: Micromonosporaceae bacterium (assembly GCA_036566005.1). Classification (GTDB taxonomy): domain Bacteria; phylum Actinomycetota; class Actinomycetes; order Mycobacteriales; family Micromonosporaceae; genus DASQPR01. Next base: position 449 of record DATCXD010000302.1, read on the forward strand.
GGTTCACTCGCCGAGGCCGAGGACGTCGTCCAGGAGGCGTTCATCCGGGCGTACACGCGTTGGTCTCGCGTCGGTGCGATCGACACTCCCGCGGCGTGGGTGCGGCGGGTTGCGCTGAACCTGGCGACATCGAGGTGGCGCTCGCGCCGTCGGGCCCTCGCCCTGGCCCATCGGGTACGTACAACCGAAATGTCAACCGCCACCGCGCCCTTGACCGAAGAGACCGCCGATCTGATCCAGGCTTTGTCGGGTCTGCCCCAGTGGCAACGTACGGCAATTGTCCTGGATTACTTCGCGACCTGTCCGTCACCGAGGTCGCGGACCTGATGCGTGTGCCGGAATCGACAGTCAGACCGCACCTTCGGCGGGGCCGCGCGAGCCTCGCCGACGTACTCGCCATAGACGCAACAGATGCGGGCCAGGACCAGCAGGGGGTGTTACCACGATGAGTGATCTACGGGATCTGGCACACCAGGTCAATGTGCGACTGCTAGACAAGGTACGTCTTGCTTCGGCCGAGGACCTTATTGCGGCCGGGCGGCGGCGGAATCGCCGCCGCCGTACCGCCGCCGCGATTGGCATCGTGGTGCTGTGCGCCATTGTCGCGGTCGCCGCTGCGCCGATCTGGCGTCACGAACCGGCACCGACGACGGCCGCATCACCGGCACAGCTTCGGCATCGCGTCGTCCTCGATGGTGGTGCGCTGATTTTGGATCAACCCGACGCCGGTGCCCCGCGACCACACGTGACCCAGGCACAGGCCCTGGCGGTCGGACCGCAGGTCCAGTACCCGCTTCTCGGCGATCCGCTGAACCTGGTGCTCGCCCGGGTCAGCGCGCACGTGGCGTCGCGGTCGCCCGGCCTACCCACAACGTGGCGGCTCGCATGGGTCCAGTTCTATCGGCAAAACGGGCCCATGGCAGCGTGTCCGGGGTCGTACGGAAACACACCGACACCGAGTCCGGGCGCCAGGCCGACGAAGGAGGACGCATTGATCATCGATGCCAGCACCGGAGCCGCGTCGATCTACTTCGGGTACGGCATCCATCTCTGTCCACCGCCGTCGTCGCCGTCGCTCCAGCCGGCACGCGCCGAATACTCGGTGGCTTTCGACGTCCAACCAAACGGTTCACTGCTGGTCCATATGCCGCCATGCGCCGATGCGAGCGGCGCCCCGGATCGGGGGCCGTCCAGCGGTATCGGCGGAACTCTCGCGGCCGGCGAATTTCAGGTCCTGGTCACGGCACCCATCGGGCCGTGTGGCCGGCCGGGGTCGGTCGAGAGCATGGCCAACCCATACCAGGAGCGCCCCACCACGCATGCGCCCGTCGGCCAGATCCTGCGACTGGGCGGCCATTCCGTCATCCAGCCGTCGCCCACGCGCTGATCCGACGGCCGGCCGGCATTAGCGGGAAGCAGCGCGTTGCAGAAAGACGCTCGGCGTCGTGCCGGCGCGTACGCCTTCGACGATCGCCTCACCCACGTAACCGTCCCCTGTGTGCGTGACGTCGCCGGCCGCGAACACGCCGGGCAAGGTCGTCGCCCCCGGTTCCGTCGACGACGACGAGAAGCCATACGTCGCCGCCGACCACCTCGTCCGGTGCCGCATCGAGTGCCTGAGCATGGCGTACACGGGAAAGAGTCCTTCGACGTCGAGCCGCGACGCTCCGGCGGAGCCTTGGATCTCGATGCCGGCGAGCTTGCGATCGCGGCGAGCGATGCGAGAACGCGCGTGCCGACGAGCGGATGGATAGGTCCAGCACCGCCTCGAACAGGAGGGTGATCTCCTGGAGCCGAGTCTCGTCGACATCTGGTCTGAGCTTTACTAAGTCCAGACTGGTACCAGGCTGCGAGCGACATAGGCGTCCGTGACCTCCGTCCTCGACTCGATCGCCACCAGCGCCGCCATGGCCACATCGGCCAACTCGGCGGCGACGTGTTCGGTCGTGTGTGTTACGCCCTTACGCGGGTTGTTACCGACCGCGCCAATCCATGCGGCGGCGGCCTCGCCCGCTTCCTCGGTCACCTTCAGGATCCGAAAAGTCAGCGCACCGTTATCGGATCCGTTCGCCTTGTCAAGCCAGGCGCGCGACGCCTGAACGGTGCTCCAGATGGGATCTTCCATGCGGCAACCGTAGTGAGGCGAGCAGCCGAATGTAGTGCCCGACCGACCCTCGTCATCGGACTGCTCCGGCAGACGGAGGATGTTGCGAACTGACCCAGTCCATGAACCCAACGCCTGTGTCAGCACGCACGACGAACCCGGCACGACAACAGGCAGCTAGCGCAGATCACAGGCAGCCGAGAAGGTTGTCCAGGATTTCCTTCGTGGTGTTGAGCAGCGGTGTTGGCTGCGCACGATCTTGGGCAGCATGACCCTGTCGGAGCGGACGGCCAGGCCGTAAGCAGCGATGCGTTCGACGTTGGCCAACTCGATCACCGCGCCACTCTGCTATCTATGCCGGGTCGAGTGTCGACCGGGCGTCGCGATTTGGACGGAGCCACCGGATCGGCGAGGCGATGGTCACTGGCCGGTTGCGCCGTCGATGCGTTCGCGGAGAAGGTCGAGGTGGCCGCAGTGCCGTGCGGTCTCCTCGATCATGTGCAACAACGCATAGCGCAGCGAGAAATGCATGTCTTTGCCGCGTGCCATATCGTCCAGGTTGACGCCGTCGATCGCCTGGCGGGACCGTTGGCATTCGGCCACGTACGCCGCGACGAGCCCTGGCAACGTGTCGCCGTCGTCGATCGCGAACGCTCCATGCATGTCGCCGTCCGGCCACGGATAGGGCAGGTCCGCGCCGGCGAAATCGATGCTGAACCAGAACCGCTCGGTGCCGGTCAGATGTTTGACGAGGCCGCCCGGTGTCAGCGTCGATGGCGGAACGACCGCGCTGAACGCCTGCTCGTCGGTCAAACCGGCGACCTTGTTGACGACGGTCGCCCGAAAGAAGTCGAGCATCGCGGTCAGCGACTCCCACTCGGTCCCGGATTCGGGTGGCCGCGTCCGCGGCATCGGCCGCACATTGTTCGTCGACATCCCCGTAGCGTAGAAGCCCTGACCGACAACGGCTTTCCACGTACGGAGGCGATCCGCGTGTACGACGTCATCAGAGGCGACGACCTACCCGTCCTCGGGCCGTACTCGCCCGCGGTCCGCGCCGGCGGACTTGTGTTCGTGTCGGCGCAGGCCGGGATCGATCCGTCCACCGGGGACGCGCCGGCGACGGGCGGCTTCGAGGCGGAGTGCCGCCAGGCGTTGACGAACCTGGGCCGCGTATTGGAGCGGGCCGGCTCGGATCTCCGGCATGTCGTACGTACGACTGTCTTCTACACCGACCTCGCCGATATGCCGGCGATCAACGCCACCTTCGCCGACGTGTTTCCGGTGTCACCGCCGGCCCGCTCGTCGGCGTTGGTCGGGCTGCCCGGTGGGCGTCGGATCAGCGTCGACGCCATCGCGCTCGCGGTCTATCCGGATGGCCTGCGCGGCGAGACTGACTGAGTCGCGGTATCGACGCGGTCCGATCGGCGTTCAACAATTGGTATGACTTCTCGCCATGCGGGCAACGGGCGGACGATCGCATCCGCGATCACCAAAACGTCCGTGAGCTGCGAGAACGAGGCACTCTCCTGGCCGGCGGCCACAACGTTCCGAAGAGGTTGCCATCCTGTTATCGAATCGTGATGTTTGAGCGGTTGAGTGACACGCGGTAGTGCTGGGGCCTGCGATTCGCCGGATTTAGGCGAGAAAGCCGGGCTCCACCTGCGCTATCTGACGAGCGTCACGTCGCTGAGGGTGACATAGCTACAAAATCTGGGTTACCGACGAGTAGCTACCGGTCTTGTTTGCGCTCCCACGGTGCGGCACGATCTCCGGCAGCCAACGCCGTAGCGGGTCCAGCGCGACCGGCGGGCTCACGTACCCAGCGCATCGCCGTACCAAGCTCCTCATTGGGCCGCACGACGCGGTACGTGCGGTGACCGCACTCGTCAAGGAGGACCCCCGTGAAAGACCCGAAAGTACCAACCGAGGGCGGCACACGCTGGCGTCGGTTTGCGGCCGCCATCGTGCCGACCGTGGTGATCGTCGGCGCCCTCGGCGCCGGGATCGCCACTGGTGCCGTGCCGGTGAGCTTCGCGGTGTCCGGCGTTCAGTTCAAGGTCACGGCGGACCAGCTGACCGGCACCGACTTCGTCCAGTACGGCTCGATCGTGCAGCAGAAGGACGGCACACCGCACGTGGTCGCCGTCTCCGAGATCGCCCATGCCGACCTCACGAACCTCTGCCAGTCCGTCGCGCAGCCGACGCCGATCGGCACCGTCGTCCTGAAGCTGACCGCGGGTGGCGGTGGCACGCCGGCCCACGCCGACAACCTGCTGATCGACATGACGCAGCTAAGCGGCGACGCGACGTTCACCAACATCAACATCGGTCAGGACGCCTCGACGCTGTCCACTAAGGCGCAGGCTGGTGGCTTCGGCCAGGGTGCCGACAAGGTCGTCATCAAGAACCTGTCGCAGACCGCGTGGGCAACCACCGCTGGGACGTTCACGTTGCCGGGCCTCAACCTGGGCCTCGGTAACTCGGGCTGCTAGTTCGCGCCACAGCGGGTCCCGCGGATCGCGATCGCGGGGCCCGCTTCGCGTGGCCATGCGCGTGTGCGCGCCGGCGGTGCGCCGGCGACGCATGGCCCGAGCAGCAATCGGAAGGAACGCAGATGACCGTGGACGTTGCGACGCCCGACGAGAGTCGGATGACACGCGCGCGTCGAGCGTTTCGTCGATGGCGTAAGTCCCGCCCGTTCTGGGGCGGCCTATTGCTGATCTTGGCCGGTGTCGAGATCTTCTACAGCGGCAACCTGAACCTCGGCAACATTCAGATCCACCTCGGACTCAACGGCTTCAAGTCGTACATCATCCCGCTCGTCGTCGTGCTGTGCGGTGCACTGACCTGGGCGACGCCGGCCCAACGCATGTTCTACGGCATCATCGGCACGGCCGCTGCCGTCTACTCCGTCGTCTCGGTGAACCTGGGCGGCTTCATCGTCGGCCTGCTGCTCGGCATCTTCGGTGGCGCGTTGTCGGTTGCCTGGGTGCCGGACAAGCGTGTGCTCGCCGATGGCGTCGACCACACCGAACCCGGACCCGACGACGAGGACGTCACCACGGAGATCGGCGCGCAGCTCCCGGCCAACGTCGGCGAGCACGACGAACAGTGGCGCGATCCGGGCAGCGAGGAATCGGAAGAGTGGGAGGGTGAGCAGCGCGAGCCGTTTCGTCAGCCCCGACACGCGGCCGACGATGAGCCCGAGCCCGTAGTCCCGACGGCGCGTACGGCACCGGAGACCGGTCCGCCGATGACCGGCCCGGACGACGGCCCCGACGAGGTCGCGTACCCGGGCGACCCGAACGAAACGACAGCGCCGATGTCGCGTGTGCGCAGCATCCCGGACATACCCCACGTCCGGGGATCCGCCGATGCGGCAGGGGACGACCCCCCCGCGGGCGAGCAGCCATCCAAGCGCGGCGACGGACACGACAAGCCGCGCGCACTCACGATCGCCGTGATCGCGCTGACTCTCGGCGCCCTCGCGGCGTTCGCCATCCGCAACGCCGCGCCGGCCGCCGCTGACACGTGCACGCCGACTCCGACGCAGTCGGCGATCCAGAGCGCGATCGCCAAATCGGGCGTACACCAGCCCGCGGGCACGAAAGCAAAGGCGCCCGGCACGAAGACAAAGGCTCCCGCCGCGAACACGGCCGTGGCCACGCCGAAACACAACGGCGACGCCGCACTCGCGCCGATCGCCGGCGATCAGCCCGAGCCGGTCGCGTCGATCGTCGGCAGCGCGCTCGGCGTGCTCGGGCTCGGATCGGCGGCAGGCGGCACCGTGCCTGAGGGCACCACCGCGACGGCCAGTGGCGCGGCGTCGGCGTCGGCCGATCCGACGCCGACCGGGACACCCTCCGCGGATCCGTCCAGCCCGGCGCAGACGCCGACCGCGACGCCCAGCCCGACCGCGACCCCGACTCCGACGCCGACCGCCAAGCCACGACCGACCGTCACGAAGTCATCGCCCGGACCGTCGACATCGCGATCGACCGCGCCGAGGCCGTCGACATCGTCGAGCGCTCCGCCCTGCTCTACGACCCCGAGGGTGTTGGCCCGTGCGAGCGGCCAGCCCATCATTGGCGAGCGGCCGGCTACGCAGAAGACGCCGCTGCTGACCATGACCGCCCTGTCCTACGACGGCAACGTGGCGTTGCCGACGGCTAAGGGAAGCATCCTCACGATGCAGTTTTCGATGAGCTCGACGACCTCCACGCCGTTCGAGCTGGATGTGCCGGTCGGCAATAGCCAGTGCACATTCAAGAGCTCCCAGCTCACGCTCACCGGTAACGTCAAGATCTTCGCGACCGAGATCAAGGGCAACCTGGCCGGCGTCATACCGGTGGATTACACGCCGGACCAGCCGCCACCGCTCGTTGCCCCCGTCCCCGATCTGTTCTTCACCGACGCGACGCTGACGCTCGCGTTCGTGCAGTCGGACACGTTGACCGGCGACAAATTGACTATCACGTCCGACTGACGCGTTCCTAGGGTGAGTCATGGACTCGCTCGCCCAGCAACTGTCGCAGCGGGTCGGCCGGCACCTTGGTGCCGATCCGCTGATCCGCGCCTCCGACCACGCCGACTTCCAGGCGAACGGCGCATTGGCGGCGGCGCGCGAGCGACGGGCGGTGCCCCGTGAGCTGGCCGCGACGCTTGCGGCCGCCGTCGCTGGAGATGATCTGATTGCCGGCGCAGAGGTCGCCGGACCCGGCTTCGTCAACCTGACCGTCGCGCCGAGGGCGATCTGGACGCAGATCGCTCGCCGCCATGCCGATCCGGCTCTGGGCGTCACCACGCCGTTGGTCGGCCAGCGCGTTGTCGTCGAATACTCCGGCCCCAACATCGCCAAGGAGCTGCACGTCGGCCACCTGCGCTCGACCGTCATCGGGGATGCGCTCGCCCGGTTGTTCGGTCACGCCGGCGCGGACGTGATCCGCCAGAATCACGTCGGCGACTGGGGGACGCCGTTCGGCATGCTCATCGCCTATCTCGACGAGCATCCCGAACCGAGCGTCCCGGCGCGTTCCGGAACCGAGACGGTCTCCCGGCTGTCCGCGCTCTACGGCGCGGCCCGGGCCGAATTCGACCGCGACCAAGCCTTCGCCGAACACGCCCGGTCGCGCGTCGTCGATCTTCAGACCGGAGATCCATGGGTACGGGCACAGTGGCGCACGATCGTCGCCGAATCCCAGCGGTACCTCGCCGAGATCTACGACCTGCTCGACGTGGACTTGACGGAGGCTGACACGGACGGCGAGAGCTCGTACAACGACGCACTGGCCGACATCGCCCTGGCCCTCGTCGAGCGCGGGATCGCCGTCGAAAGCAACGGCGCGCTGTGCGTCTTCAGCGCCGGCGTACGGGGACGCGACGGCGCACCGGTGCCGCTGATCGTACGGAAGACGGACGGTGGATTCGGTTATGCGGCAACGGATCTGGCCGCCATCCGCCGCCGTGTCGACGATCTGCACGCCGACCGGATCTGCTATGTGGTCGACGCCAGGCAGGCGCTGCATTTTCGGATGGTCTTCGAAACGGCCCGGCGGGCCGGTTGGCTGCCCGAGCGGGTCACCGTGGAACACGTCGCGTTCGGTTCGGTGCTCGATGTGGACGGCTTGCCGCTCAAGACGCGTGACGGCGGCACTCCGACGTTAGTTTCGCTGCTCACGGCCGCGGTCGACCGGGCCGCGTCGGTGCTCGCCGACCGGAGTCCCGGCCTTGACGTCGATACGGCCGCGCACCGGGCCCGCGAGATCGGCATCGGCGCGGTGAAGTACGCGGATCTGTCGACCGGCCGCACCCGCGACTACGTGTTCGATCTGGACCGGATGCTCGCCCTCGACGGAAACACGTCGGTCTACCTGCAATACGCGCATGCTCGTACGTGTTCGATCCTCCGCCGGGCCGAAGGTCTGCCGCGAATCGTGGACCCGGACGCACCGATAGATCCGGTCGAGCGTCGTCTCGCTCTGCGCCTCGACGAATTCGACGGCGCGCTCGCGGCGACCGTCGCGCAGGCCGAACCGCATCGCCTGTGCGTATACCTGTTCGATGTTGCGCAAGCGCTCGCCACGTTCTGGAACGCGTGTCCGGTGCTCGGCGCGCCGTCCGATTCCGTACGGGCGAATCGGCTGGTGCTCTGCGATCTGACCGCGCTGACACTGCGGACTGGACTCGCTCTGCTAGGGATCGCAGCACCGGACCGGCTCTAAGAAAATCTCCCGGGCACCGGCAACCTTGCCCGGCCGGGGTGGCGTCCTTGTGGGCAGACGGCTGGATGACCTGGCCAACGCCTCGGGAGACACGACATGAACCGCAAGCTTCGCCGGCACCACATCCTTTCCGCCGTCATGGTCACCACACTCGCCGCGGCCACTGGTTGCGCGTCGGCGACCCGGCACGGCGACACGCCTTCGAACCGGAAGGTGAACCCGGACCAGCCGATCGCGCAGTCGACGCCGGCTACCTCGACGACGGACGCGCCTGCTCCGGGCAACGCAAACGCCAACGCAAGCGGCGACGCGAACGCCTACGCGCCGTCGATCACGAACGGCACCGCGACGGTCACGATCGCCGGACGGCCGGTGCGATTCGGGTCCACCGTCACCGACGCCGCGTGGGCACCGGACGGATCGCGATTGGCCTACGTGGACGGCAATGGCAACATCGCGACGGCGCGGCCGGACGGCGGCGACGTCCACGTCCTGACCCGCACCGATAAGAGCGTCAAGCGGGCCCACCCGACCTGGGCCAGCGCCGGAAGCACGATCGAATTCACCGAACGCGGTCATGACGGCGTGTGGCGCCTCGCGACCGTGTCGAGCAACGGCATCGCTGCCGGTTCGGAGCAGGTCGACTGGCTCGGCGACACCAAGTCGCACGGCGACACCGCGCCGAACGCGGTCGGCACGCCAGCGAAGATCCCCGGCGATCTCGGCCTCGACCGGCTCGCCTACCAACACGCGGGGCGCAAGGGACCCGAGGTCTGGATCCTCGACGGCAACCAGCGTGAGCCGATTCCCGTCAAGGTCGGCGCGGGTAGCCAGCCGGCGCTCGCTCCCGACGGCCAGCGTGTCGCATTCATCGGGCGCGGCGGCCAGTTGTTCGTCGAGGCGATCGTGAATCGCAAGGGCGGGGCGACGGTGCAGATCACCTTCGGCGTCAAAGGCATCTCCTCGCCGGCGTGGTCACCCGATGGCAGCCGAATCGCGTTCCGGACAGCCAACGACGTCGAGTCGGTGTCGGCGAAGCCGAAGTCGGCGACGAAGAACCCGGTGCGCGTGGAGTCGAAGACGCCGGGCACGCCCGCCTACCGGCCGGTCGCGGCGACGATGACGTACCGGGTCGACGCGTCCGACCCGATCGCCGCCGCGGTCACGCTTTCGCGGTCGCGCTGGATCGCCGTCGCCCACCAGGACTTCCGGCCGGAGTTGACTGCCGGCGTCGTCACCCTCATCGACACCGGCGACCCGGGCGCGGCGGTTGCGGCTATCGACGTGACCGGGATGGCCGGCCCGGTGCTGTTCGTCCATGGCGGCATGCTGGATCCGCGGGTCAAGGCGGAAATCTCCCGCGTGCTTCGACCTTCCACGGACACCGTGGTAACGCTGGTCGGCAAGGTGTCGGCATCGATCGCCACGACCCTCACTTCAATGGGGTACGCCGTGCGGCGCGTGTCCACGCCGTCCGGGTTGACGCCCGAGGGTTTGGCCGGATCGCCGACCGTACTGGTTGTGTCCGAACGCGATCGGGCCGCGGTCGCGGACTACCAGATCGTCGCGCGGGCCACGAATTCGCCGGTGTTGTTCGTGCCCGGGCGGACGCTCTCGGCGATTCAACGAAATGCGTTCAACGCGATGTCCTGGGGTGCGCACGTTACGCCCACGGTGTACGCGCTCGGCGCCGATGCCGCGGCCGCGGTGGGTGGATCGTGGTCGGGTCGGCCGACGGTCAACGTCGTCAGGCTGTCCGCGACCGATCCGGCGACCGCCTCGCTTCAGACGCTACGGAGCTACGCCAGCGGCCCGACGAGCATCGCGCTGGTATCGAGCGCATCGTGGCAGATGCAACTGGTCGCCGTCGAGAGCGGGTCGCCGGTCCTGTTGGTCGACCCGTTGCACGGACTCAGCGCCGCGGCCGTGCAATGGCTCACCACGTCGGCCGGCTCGATCGCCAGTGTCTACGCCTTCGGTGATCCCGCCACGGTGTCCAACGGCACGCTGGGCGCGGCGGCCACCGCC